>CANHYZ010000073.1 GCA_947464885.1 Flavobacteriales bacterium | reverse complement strand
TTCGGCCATCTGGGAATTGTTGCAGGAAGTAAAGGCATGATGGGCGCCGCTTTATTGAGCAACTATGCCGCGCTGCGCAGTGGAGTTGGAAAGGTCACCGCGCAGGTTCCCGGTTGCGGACTGACGCTGCTGCAGACCGCTGTTCCGGAGGCCATGGCCGTGGAGGATACGAACGAGGAGTTTTTTACCGGAGTTCGCTTGCCCGAAGGGTGCAGCGCTTATAGCATCGGACCCGGACTGGGCAGGCATGAAGTCACAGCCAATGCGCTCGTGCAATGGTTGAAGAGCATGGATGTGCCGTGTGTCTTGGATGCCGACGCGTTGAATTGTTTATCTGAAAAAGATTTGACGTGTTTACCTCAACTCGCGGTCCTGACACCTCATGTGGGTGAGTTTGATCGCCTGTTTGGAAAACATGAGTCGAGCTTTGATCGCTTCCATACGTTGCTTGCGAAAGCAAGGGAATTGCAGGTAGTCATCGTGCTGAAGGGAGCACATTCTATTACGGCAACACCAGCCGGTGAAGTGTTTTTCAATTCAACCGGTAATGCGGGAATGGCCACGGCCGGAAGTGGTGATGTGTTGTGCGGAATGATCGGTGCTTTGCTTGCTCAAGGATATGAGCCGACAACTGCAGCAAGACTAGCGGTATTTCTGCATGGCTTGGCGGGCGATGTTGCCTGCGAAGCACGCGGCAGTGAAGCCATGATTGCGCGCGATATCATCGAATTTATCGGTGATGCGTTTCAGCAGATTCATCACCTTCGGTACACATTGCGCTAAAGAAAATCAACGGGCCCTTTGCCTTGTCGAACCAGCCGAATATCGTCGTCGGTGCAGTCGATGATGGTCGATACCTCAAATCCGCTCGGGCCGCCATCGATGACTAGATCAACCGATTTGTGCATTTTCTCGAAAATCAATTCGGCATCGGTCGTGTATTCAAGGATGGTATCGTCGTCATGCACGGAGGTTGAAACAATCGGGTTTCCTAAGGCCTCTACAATCGCCCGTGGAATGTTGTTGTCAGGTACACGAATACCCACCGTTTTTTTTCGGTCGGAAAAAATTTTCGGAATGGCTTTGCTTGCCTCGAGGATGAAGGTATAAGGTCCCGGCAAGGAATTGCGCATGAGTTTAAAGACGGGATTGTTGAGCTGCTTACTGTATTCCGTCAGATTACTCAGGTCGTGACAAATCAAGGAGAAGTTTGCCTTTTCCAGTTTTATTTGTTTGATCTGTGCAAGCCGCTCAAGGGCCTTGTGGTTGAGCATATCACATCCCATGCTATACACCGTATCGGTCGGGTAGACGATGATCCCGCCCTTACGCAGGCAATCGACTACCTGCGCGATTTTGCGCGGGTCGGGATTGGCGGGATGGATGGGGAGAAGCATCTTAAGTGTGAGGGGCGAAGTGTGAGGGGCGAAGGGCGAGGGGCGAAGGGCGAGGGAAATGACGATATTCTTCGCCCTCGCCCTTTGCCCTTCGCCCTTCGTCCTTCGTCCTTATTTTGCTGCTTTCGCGTGATCAGCGAGAAACTGCGCCAATCCGTTATCAGTGAGTGGGTGTTTCATGAGAGCGATGATAGCGCTCAGCGGGCCGGTCATCACATCGGCACCGATTTCAGCGCACTTGATGATGTGCATCGGGTGGCGCACGCTAGCGGCAAGGATTTCCGTGTCGTAGCCGTAGTTGTCATAAATCAAGCGAATCTGCTCAATGAGATCGATACCATCGGTGGAAATGTCATCCAATCTTCCGATGAAAGGAGAAACGTAGGACGCTCCTGCTTTTGCTGCAATCAGTGCCTGACCTGCAGAGAATACCAAGGTGCAGTTGGTGCGAATGCCTTTATCCGAGAAATACTTCAGTGCTTTTACGCCTTCTTTAATCATGGGGATTTTGACAACGATGTTGGGGTGAAGTTCAGCGAGTGCTTCACCTTCGCGCACCATGCCTTCGTAGTCTGTTGCAATAACTTCAGCGCTCACATCACCATCGCCTACGATTTCACAAATCGTTTTGTAATGCTTCATGACGTTGTCTTGGCCTGAAATGCCTTCTTTCGCCATGAGCGAAGGATTGGTGGTTACACCATCCAAAATGCCTAGGTCGTGGGCCTCCTGGATTTGTGCGAGGTTAGCGGTATCAATAAAAAATTTCATGGGTCTTTGTTTATGCCGCGAAGGTAGCCCGCCGAACGAGCTCCTAATCCTGATGTTTATCGGATGTCAATAAAATAGGAGTCACTTTCCGACCCACTAGTGAAATCGCGTGTTTGACGGAACTATTCTAGCTCGTTTCCACCCGAATGCTTCATCACCTTCACATTTCCACCGAGTAATCCGTTGACCAATGAGATGAAGATGGCCAGCAGAATGGCGGCCCAGAGTCCATCGATCACGAATCCGTCGACAAGCTGATCGGCAATCATCAAAATGGCGGCATTAATGAAGAGCAGGAAAAGACCCAGCGTAAAAATGGTCGCCGGAATGGTGAGCAGCACAAGCAGTGGCTTGAGAAAGGCGTTGAGCAGAGCCAGCACGATAGCGGTGACGATAGCCACCCATGGTTGATCGAAACGGATGCTATCCATGAGATAGTCAGCCACCAGCAGTGTCACGGATGTGCTGATCAGTTGCAAAAGCGTAGTCTTGAGTCGGTCCTGTTGATGCATGGCGCTAAGTTACACAAAAGGCCCGCCTTGATCAACCTCTCAGCTCTTGGCTTTTCCCAGGGTAAGGACGCACTGCAGTGCGTCCGTGCCATGGTAGCCTTGTGAGGGTGTGCTGCGCTCCAAGTGCAGTGCGTCCGTGCCATGGTAGCCTTGTGAGGGTGTGCTGCGCTCCAAGTGCAGTGCGTCCGTGCCATGGTAGCCTTGCGAGGGTGTGCTGCGCTCCAAGTGCCTTGCGTCCGTGCCCGCCTCGCTTGGCCGAGGCTCCCTTGCCGGCCACTACAGTCCGCCCCCCCAAAAAAAAGGCCGCATCAGCGGCCTTTCTTGATAAGCAACTTATGTCGCTCTTACTATTAGTGTTGAATCACAAACTCTTTGCTAACGCGAGTCGCACCGCTACCCACAGTCATGGTGTAATTACCGGCAGGCAGATACGTGAAGTCGAATGACTCACGGTCTTGTGCGTTGAACGACTTGCTGATGCGGGTGTGAATAATCTCCTTACCCAAGGCGTCAAACACACGTACAGGTGCATTGGCCAGATCCTTACCGGTGATGGAAACAACACCTGTGGTTGGATTCGGGAAAAGATTGATTTCAGCAACAGGTTGTGCTGTTTCGCTCACATTGTTGAGGTCGTTTGTAACAGCGAGGTAAACGATATCGTTGTTGTCCCATGCATCCAAATCACCGCGCACGTTGAGACCGGGTTCGGTATCACGCTGCAATACAATGTGCAGTTTCTCACTTGCATCTCTCCACATGGAAGGGAATACGTATTCATATTCGTTGAACTCAAGATCCGGCGTGAGTTCTACTTGCTCTCCGATCGGAGTTCCGTCGGCAGCGAGCTTGCTCACGAAGATGTGACGAAATACCTGATCGCCCAGGTAGTCTTCATCGGCAGCAGAGAACACTACGAAAATGTTGCCATCAGCATCTTCACCCATGGTTGGCATGGAAGCCAATGAAGTTCCGTAATCCGGGTTTTGATCTAAACCTACAGCAATAGCGGTATCAGCGCTTTGCTGAATAGTGCCGATAATGTAGACGGAGTCAGTTGCGTAGGTAGAGTTCCAGTAGAGGAGGTCTTCGGTGATATAGACTGAATAGAACGTATCGTCCGGGGTGTCATCCGTGATGGCGCCATAACCGAAAGAAACGTGTGTGGTTCCATCAGAACCGATCAAAACCGCACCACAACCGTCGGTGATATCAATAATGTCAGCAACGCTGTCACCATCTATATCCGATAGGGTGTCATACACATAGCCATCAATCGGGAAGTCCCAGATAATGGTTGAGTTCCAGGTGTCGCCGCCGTCTAACGATGAGATCAGAATAGCGTCAGAAAATTGAGAGAAAATACCAATCGACACTTTTCCCTCACGGGCGTCAATCGAGTAAGTATCAGCATTCACGAATTCAAATTCGTTGCTATCGATAGCCGCGAATAATTGGCTTTGGATATCCCAGGTAGCACCATTATCAGAAGAGCGCCAGTAGGCGAGGTTACCGTCTACACCGTTAACCGGTGTTCCGGGGGTTGCAGCTCCTGTAGGGGTGCTAAGTGCAATAACGTGGATGGTATTTCCATCGGTTGCTACACGCGGCCACAAGAAGTCGTTGGTGAGTGTGCCCGGAAGGCGGCTTGCCTCCCATGCGCCTTCACCGATGGTGGAGCGCTTGAGCATCGTGATAGAGTCAACACCTTGATGGCAGAAAATGGCTTCGCCACCGTCGCCGGTGCGGCATATTCCGGGCCATCCGGTGCGGAAGTCTTCCTGACGGTCAACCGGTTCTTCGCCCCAGTTGTTGTTTTCGCCGGAGTTGTAACCTGTGCCACGGTCAGGCCATGTAGTAGAATTCGCGGCAGTACTCATCGTCCAAGTGGCATGCGCAACGTTGTTGTCATCCAGGATGATGCGGTTCTGCATCGCACTGTTCGTTTGGTTGTCGTAAGTGGTAGTTCCGATAACCTGTTCCCAAAGTGTCATCGACTTGGTCATAGGATTAACAGGGTAGTGCATGCTTTCGCGTTCTGTGCGCTGAACATTTGCAGGCACAGGAGTGTTTACTACCGTTTCGCGGTGAAGGGATGCTTTTTTGGCAGGGCCTGCAACGTGCTGAGTGAACGGCTTGAGCTGTGCAACTCCAACAGTGGAAAAGGCCATAACTGTTGCCAACATGTAAAGTCTTCTCATGGGTGATTAAGAGATTTGAGGTTAATTTGGTCGAAATGTAGAAATAACTCTAGCTTAAACTGTCAATGATGGGCGAAAAAATGCTTCACAATCAGATTACGGCGCAAATAATTGCCATTGGTGATGAGCTGTTGATTGGTCAAACAATTAATACCAACGCAGCATGGCTCGGTGAACAATTGAATGCCATAGGTATCAAGGTTCACCGGTCGCTGGTGATCTCGGATAATCGGGATGAAATCATCAAGGCGTTGAATGAAGCATCAGCCCAATCCCATATCATTATTATGACTGGCGGACTTGGTCCAACGAAAGATGATATTACCAAGCACACCTTGTGTAGTTATTTCAATTCGGAGCTTGTAATCAACGAAGATGTATTGGCCCGAATCACGGAGTTTTTCGAGCGCCGTGGGCTGCCGATGCTTGAGGTGAATCGCCTTCAGGCGACAGTGCCAAAGGATTGCACCGTGATTCATAATTTTCGGGGAACGGCATCCGGTATGTGGTTCGAGCGCGGTGATCGCGTATTTATATCCATGCCTGGAGTTCCTTACGAAATGAAGGGAATGATGGAGGATGAGGTGTTTGGCAAGCTAGCGGCTTTTTATAAGCGTCCGGTCATCAGGCATCGCACCATACTCACCACGGGAGTAGGGGAATCCTTCCTGGCTAATCAGCTTTCAGATTGGGAAAAAATGCTGGAAGAGCGCTCCATTGCACTGGCTTACTTGCCTTCTCCGGGTATGGTGAAACTCAGAATGTCGAGCTACAATGAAGCCGGAAGGGATGTAGAGGCTGATTTTAACGCGTGTGAGACGGAACTTCATCGCCTCGTTGGCGAACATGTTTACGGCTACGATAAAGACACCTTGCAAGAAATCATCGGCTCGCTGCTCAAACAACAATCGGCTACCTTATCGCTTGCCGAAAGTTGCACAGGAGGCACCTTGTCACGGTTGATTACATCGGTTCCGGGATCCAGCGAATATTATTTGGGAGGAACAGTGACATACGCCAATGAAATGAAGGTGCGTTTTCTCGGAGTACCCCGGACGCTGATCGAAACCCATGGTGCGGTCAGTAGCGAAGTGGCCTTGGCTATGGCCGAAGGAGCCCGAGCACATTTCGGCTCGGATTGGGCAATCTCAACCACCGGCATCGCAGGGCCCGGAGGCGGCACCGATACCAAGCCGGTAGGACTTATTTATGTTGCAGTGGCCGGTCCCGGTGGATCCCTCTGCATTGAATTACGCTTGGGGAAACGCCGCGACAACAACATGGATATGGCGGCATTTGCGGGGTTAAATCTGCTCCGAAAAGAAATTTTAAAGCAAAAAGCTGAATTTTAGAAAAAATGTCGTTTCTTTGCCGCCCATTTTAAAAGTAAATAAGCCATGGCACGCGTTTGTCAGATCACCGGAAAGACCACACAGTCAGGACACAGAGTGTCTCACTCGAATATCAAAACTAAGCGTAAGTTCTACCCGAACTTGCAGTACAAGCGTTTTTGGTTGGAAGAGGAGAAGCGTTGGGTGGAATTGCGTGTGACCCCAAAAGGAATGAAGACCATCAATAAATTGGGCCTCATGGCTGCTATGAAGCAGGCCAAGGAGCTCGGTTACATTGCATAATTAAATCATGTAAAAATGAGAAAGCACTGCTCAATGCAGTGCTTTTTCGTTGATACGGGTTCGATTACAAACAGGGTGTATGTTGAAAGTTTCAATTAGCACACGTTTGAAAGGCGCTGCCGTACTATATTTGCAACCTTTGACAAATTAAGACTTACCAATTAGTTTAGTTACATGCGTAATAAATCGCTTTTATGGATCTTTGTGATCCTCCTCTCACTGACAGTTGTATACACACTGTCGTTCAGCTTTGTAGCCGGTAATTATGAGAAGCATATCGGCAAACTCGTTGAGGACTCTTTGTCCTCAGCCGGAGTTGAATATACCGTTGGCGACTCCGCCTACACGGCGCTTTACCGAAAGGCATTGCGCGATAGTGCCGATGCTTCGGCATTTCCGGTATTCGGCCATAGCTACAACTACTTAAAAGAACACGAACTCAACTTGGGTCTCGACCTCAAGGGGGGGATGAGCGTTGTGCTCGAAGTGTCTATCCCGGATTTGTTCGTAGCACTTTCCGACAACAACACCAATCCGGTCTTCCAGAAGTCGATTGCCGATGCAAAGGCTGCTCAGCGCAACTCGTCAAAGGCCTTTGTCGATTTGTTCTATGATGCATGGAAGCAAAACAACACCTCCGGTTTGGAGATGTGGCGCGTTTTCGACACCATGGAGAACAAAGGGAAATTCCCGGCGAAGTCCAACGATGATGACGTGATTGAAATCCTGCGTAAGGAAGCTGATGACGCTCTCAACAACACCGAGAACATTATTAAAAAGCGTATCGAGCCTTTCGGAGTAACTCAGGCTAACGTTCAGCGCCAGTCACTCACCGGCCGTATCGTAGTGGAATTGCCGGGTGTTGACGACCGTGAGCGTGTGCGCAAGACGTTGAAAGCAACTGCAAATCTTGAGTTCTGGGACACCTATCGTACCGACGAGGTGTTCACCAAGATGATCGATGTGTATAGCAACATCGGGAAGAAGGTTGCTCCTGAATTGTATTCACAGGATCCTGATCGCGAACGCAAAGATTCGCTGATGACTGTTGCATTGAGGGACACTTCACTCACACAGATTCAGCAGGATTCAATCCGCACGGCATACCGTGATACAACCGTTCGTCCCGACAGCTTGTTGAGCGAAACGGAATTGAGCCGCAAGTATCCGCTGCGCAAAATGCAGTTGAATCCACAGGCGGGAACTCCGGTAATCGCGTTCGCTATGATCAGCGATACTGCAGAAATCAATAAGTATCTGAATAGCGATATCGCCAAGCAAGCGCTTCCACAAGATTTGCGTCTGTTGTGGGGTGCTAAGCCGGAGAAGAATGTTGTTGCCCTTTACGGTATCAAAGACAAGAGCATGCGCGGCAAGGCCGAGCTTGATGGTAAGTCGATTGTTGATGCCCGTCAGGATTTCAACATGATTACCGGTGAAGTAGAAGTAAACATGACGATGGATTCTGAAGGCGCTTCAGTTTGGCGTGAGATGACCCGTCGCAATGCAGCAGATAACAAGCGCTCCATTGCAATCGTGATGGATAATTTGGTGTTCTCTGCACCAAGCGTAAATAGCGAAATTCCAAACGGTAGCTCGGTGATCCAGTTCGGTCGCGCTGCTACCGGTGCCGACCAACCTAAGTTGGAACAGGAAGCGAAAGACCTCGCCGGTTTGTTGAAGGCGGGTTCATTGCCTGCTCCTGCAAAGATTATCGACGAAGTTACAGTAGGTCCATCTGTTGGTGATGA
>CANHYZ010000072.1 GCA_947464885.1 Flavobacteriales bacterium | reverse complement strand
TTTTTTTAACCGCAGAAACGCGGATAATGAAGCACAGAACACAGCGTTGCTTTTGATTTTCTCACCCTCCGCCCGGCCCCGGAGGGGCCAACCTTCAGTAACACATGGTCAACACACTGACAAAACAGCCCCGGAGGGGCTGACTGTAAAACTGAATCAAGCATTATGGAATCGGACTAGTTGAGTTCCATTAGGTGCTTAAAAATAGGATTCCATTTCCATTTCAAACATGCCTTCAATTAATCCGTCATCTGTAATCTGTAATCTGTCATCCCTCATGTAATTACTTTGTAATTATATTTGTGATATGAAAATCAAAATCATATCTATCGGTAATTCGAAAGGTATTCGCTTGCCGAATAAGGTGTTGAAATTGTACAACATCACCGATGAGGTGTCCTTGGTGCTCGAAAAAGAACATCTTTTATTGAAGCCGGTTAACAATGCCCGAGCAGGATGGGCAGAAGCCTTTGCACAGGAAGTTTCGGCACAGGAGCGACTTCTGCCTGATTTTTTCAATGATGAAAACGATGCGTCATGGCAAGATTGAATCAATACGACATCGTGATTGTCAATTTGGATCCGACAATTGGCAAAGAGATTCGCAAAACACGTCCCTGTATTGTGATTTCACCAAACGAAATGAATTGGCACTTAGAGACCGTTCTCATTGCCCCTTTGACGACCGTAAAGCGCTCTTATCCCAGTCGTGTAGAGATGAAATATAACCGCAAAAAAGGATACGTGGTGCTGGACCAATTGCGGACAGTCGATCGGCAACGGGTGAGCCCAACGGGTAAAAAGGCCGGCACCGCTGAAATTACCGCAATAAAATCCGTACTTTACGATATGCTGATTGCATAATAACAACTGTATATGAAACGACTCATCGTATTTACCGGCGCGGGAATCAGCGCTGAGAGTGGCATCCCGACGTTTCGCGGCGGCGATGGCTTGTGGGAAAATCACCGCATTGAGGATGTTGCCACTCCAGAGGCATGGGAACGCGATCCCGATTTGGTACTCACGTTTTACAACCAACGCCGCAAAGGAATACTGGAAGCAAAACCAAATGCAGGGCATAAACAAATCGCACGCTGGCAGGATGAATTCGACGTAACAGTCATTACCCAAAACATCGATGACTTGCATGAGCGCGCCGGCAGCAAGCATGTCGTTCATCTCCATGGAGAAATTTGGAAAGCGCGCAGTACGTCGCATCCGCATTTGGTTTATCCACTCGACAATTGGCGCTTGTTGCGCGGTGACACTTGCGAGCACGGTTCGCAGTTGCGCCCGCACATTGTGTGGTTTGGAGAGGATGTTCCTATGCTTGGTGTAGCCGCTGATATCGTGGAAGAGGCTGACATCTTTATCGTCGTGGGCACTTCACTGCAAGTCTATCCTGCAGCGGGTTTAATTCATCATGCGTTGCGTGCTCAACAGAAGTTCATCGTGGATCCGCAGGCGCATGAGCTAGTGACAAAACCGGGATGGTCGGTAGTTTCCGAAGGAGCCGGATCCGGATTACTCGCGGTTGATGCGCAGATGTTGCGGTGAATAAGGTGAATTGAATTACTTTCGCGCAAACCTTCTCCGACCCCGTGAAAGCCAAAATCAATATTGCCATCGATGGATACTCCTCCTGCGGTAAAAGCACCATCGCCAAAGCAATAGCCAAAGAGCTGCATTACATCTACATCGACACCGGCGCCATGTATAGAGCCATGACGTTGTATGCGCTGCAACACGGCTACATTGCTGCTGATGGCAAGGTGAATGAAACCGCATTGATTCCGGCGTTGGACCTGGTGATGATCAATTTCAAGTACAATACGGATACGTACAAATATGAAACGTACCTCAACGGTCACAATGTGGAGCGTGAGATTCGTACGTTACAAGTGAGCAATAGCGTTTCTCCTATTTCAGCCATCAAAGAAGTGCGTCAGAAACTCGTGCGTTTGCAAAAGCGCATGGCCGAAACAAAAGGCGTGGTGATGGACGGTCGTGATATCGGCACAGTCGTGCTGCCCGATGCCGAATTGAAGTTGTTTATGACCGCTGATCCGAAGATTCGCGCACGTCGTCGCTATGAAGAACTCAAGAGCATGGGCGTCGATACGTCGATGGACGATGTGTTACGCAACATCACTCAGCGCGACCTCATTGATACTACTCGCGCTCATGACCCGCTGATTCAAGCGCCCGACGCCGTAGTCGTCGACAATTCCAACCTTACCATTGAAGAGCAGTATCAGTTTGTGATGCACAAAGTGACGCAGCGCATGGCTGTGTTCAGTGAATAATTAACCCTTATTTTGGGTAAGTATTTCATTGAATTAACCCTTATTTTGGGATTAACTGCCTACCTTTGCGTCCTTAATTGAACGCACATGTATCGTCGTCGTTTATTGGAAAAACTGGAGCAATGGCGCATTGACTCTCACCGCAAACCGCTCGTCATAAGGGGTGCCAGACAAGTTGGCAAGACCACACTGGTGAATCAATTCGGGAAGCAATTCAAACAATACATTCATGTGAATTTGGAGCGACCTGAGGACGCAGCCCTTTTCAAAACGAAAACGAGTATGGAAGTACTCGTTCAAAATTTGCTGCTTCGTCATAACATGCAACGCAGTGCCATTGCAGACACCCTGCTGTTCATCGATGAGATTCAGGAAAGTCCCGAGGTTGTTAATCTGTTGCGCTATTTCTATGAGGATATACCTGAGTTGGCGGTTATCGCAGCGGGCAGCATGATCGAAAATGTGCATGGAACCACCTTGACTTTTCCGGTAGGACGTGTAGAATTTCTGGTCCTTCGACCGGTCTCGTTTGAGGAATTTCTTTTCGCAGGTGAGCAACATGCTTTGATTGACGCTTTCCATCAGACGCCTGTTCAGGACTTTGCCTACACTGAGTTGTTTAAGGCCTTTCATCGGTATGCCTATTTGGGCGGTATGCCTGAGGTGCTCGCGCGTTATTTAGAGCGAAAAGATCTCACAGCGTTGGTTCCGGTTTATGAATCTCTCATGACAACCTACCTCAATGACGTAGAAAAATATGCACGTAATGAAGCACAAACGCATGTCATCCGCCACACAATTCAACAGGCGATGCTCAATGCGGGAAAACGAATTTCCTTTAGTGGGCTAGGACAGCAGATTTATCCTTCAAAATCCATTGGCGAAGTGCTCCGTGCTTTAGAGAAAGCACATTTGGTTTCACTTGTTTACCCAACGACCAGTGCGATTCCGCCGTGTATACCCGATCATGGCAAAACTCCGCGTATACAGGTGTTGGATACAGGGCTAGCCAACTTCATGGCCGATATACAACGCGACCTTATTGGGATTGATGATTTGTCTTCCATTTATCAAGGAACGCTAATAGAGCATTTGGTTGGACAGGAATTGCTTTCGTTTCAGTCGGGTCCATTGAGTAAACTCAACTTTTGGGTGAGGCAGAAAAATCAATCTGATGCTGAGGTTGATTTCATTTATCCGTATCAAGGAATGCTTGTTCCTGTGGAAGTAAAATCAGGTGCTCACGGCACGTTACGTTCACTGCACGTATTCATGGATCAATCTCCACTGACGTTTGCGATCCGGTTTTATGGAGGACCATTTCAATTGACAACGTGTCAAACAGCACTAGGCAAGCATTATACGCTGGTGAACCTTCCTTATTTCCTGGCATCCCGCATCGACTATTATATTCGCTATATACTGCTTTATCCGCCGGAGGCGCCAGTGGTATCATCCGCGAAGGAACCTGAAATGCGATATCCCGAAAAGGCAGTCTCCATTAAACCTGATGCTAGTATTGTTGAGCTCGATGAGCGTCATTGGAGTGTACTTGCAGCATGTTTGGATGGTCCTAGGAAGGCATCGGAATTACTGACTCAAGTTTTGGGATTAACGCATCAGACACGTAATCGAAGGTTGTTTTTGTCACCGCTGGTATCGCAAGGCTATTTGCATTACCACGAAGATTCGTCATCGCGTGCTCCTGCAAAATCCTATACGCTTACCGCCAATGGGAATCGTCTTTTGAAGTCCAAGAGCAACGTTCTTCATGAATAAACAAAAAAGGGCAGCCTTGTGGCCGCCCTTTTTTAATGGGTTGATATCGGATTAATGGGCGATTTCCAGGCGTTGAATTAGGTGTTCTTCTCCCAAGGTAACGCGCACGATATACATACCGCTCGGCCAAGTAGTCACGTCGAACTCTTGTGTCCATGCACCTTCATACATGCGCTTACCGAGCATATCGTAGATCTCTACTTTGTCGGGGATAATCTGGTCAACATCGAGGTGCACGAGATCATTCGCCGGGTTTGGCCACAGGGCGAGCTCAGGCATTTCATCGAGCATGGTCATACCTGGATTGCTGCAGACGAATGTGGTTACACTGCGACGAGCAATCTTGGAAGCTCCGCAAGCATTGTTAGCCAACACGCGCACTTCACCGTTCATGGTTCCGGCAACAACCGTTATAGAGGTTGTGCCTTGTCCCGAAGTAATCTGCCAAGTCGAAGGTACCGTCCAGGTGTAGCTTGTAGCGCCGGCTACTGGAGCGATGGAGTAGGTGTAGGATTGCGTTCGGCATACAATTGATTGTCCGGTGATAGCACCCGGAGTAGCCGGAGCCAAGCTGAGGTTCACGCAGCGCAGGGCGCTAGAACCGCAGGCATTCACCGAACGCACGCAGATGGATGTTGCGCCGCAAACCGTGTTGATTCCCAATGAAGAGCCGTAGTTCACCACAATGGCGTTGGTGCCTTGTCCTGAAACAATGGTTGCGCCCGTTGGAACAGACCATACATAGCTTGAAGCACCGCTAACGGCAGGCGTGGAGTAGCTGACGCCTTGCAATCCGCATAGACCGTTGACCGGTCCTTGAATGAAGGCCGGCTGAGCAGGAGCCGGGTTCACGGTGATGGTAATCGACTGGCAAGATGTAATACCGCAGGTACCGCCTTCTGCACGCACGAAGTACGTCGTGGTTGCAGTTGGCAGCACGGCCAAAGATGAGCCTGTACCAACGACAACACCTGATCCGCAAGCGTTCTTATACCACTTCCAGGATGCACCTGCATTCAGTTGACCGCTGACGGTGAGCATGGTTGAGCTACCGTAGCACACCGATAGTGCAGAGGCAGCTACGCTTTGCGGACCGCATGGAATTGGGTTTGCTGTGATGGTAACTGATGCGCAGCTTGTCACGTTGCAATCGCCTTCAGCGCGCACGAAGTAGGCGTTTGTAGCGTTAACGGTGACTGTGATGCTATTACCTGTGCCGATGAATTGACCACCGCATGACTGGCTGTACCATTTCCACTGAGCACCGGAACCGAGGGTGCCACCGACAACGCTCAGGGTTACTGATCCGCCAACGGTTACACTGGCTGAAGATGCGTTAATTGCTGTTGGTGCAACACTTGGGTTTTGAATGGTGAGTACCAATGTTGCCGTGCTATCACAGCCGGAGGTATTTGGCGTCACAAAGGTGTAGGTGCCCGATTGTGTATACGCTTGTTCGTTCCACGTATAGCCGTTGCATGCGTTGATTGCCGTCGATGATGACGAAGGCGCGCCAACGGTAAGTTCGAGGGTAGCGATGCTGTCGCAGCCCAGTGCATTGGTTGTGATATAGGTGTATGTACCGCTTTGGGTATACACTTCACCATTCCAATTGAAGGGCTCACAAGCGTGAGCTGTTTCGATGGATGTTTCCTGTTCAACGGCCTGACCGGCGCAGGTGCAATCATCTTGAATGCTGTCGCCCATCGTGCAGGGGTTGTTGTCATCACATGCGGTTCCCGGCTCAGGTCCGAAGGCACACAGGTCAAGCGCATTGCAGGTGCCGTCTTGATCATCGTCGCTATACGTTCCGGCGCAGGTACAATCCCCGCGCAGGATATCACCTTCGGTGCAGGCATCGCCATCGTCGCAGCTTGCTCCGATAAACACAGCAGCATTGGTATCATCGCAATCGCTGTTATCAGTCACATACCCTTGTGGTTGGCCCTCACAAGCGTTGATACTATTGCCCGCATCTCCGAATCCGTCGCCGTCGTTGTCGGCGTAGAAGGTTTCGGTGGGAAGGACTTCAATGGTCACGTCGCTCGTGCAGGTCTGGCCGTCTTGAGTAACGGTCACGCTGTAGGTGGTTGTTTCGGTTGGAGACACGGTGATGGATGGGGTGGTGGCGCCGTTGGACCAGAGAACTTGAGCGATTGGTCCTCCATTTAGGCTTTGAATTTCTGCCGCTGAAAGGGCTCGGTTATGTACCAGCACGTCATCAATCCAGCCATCAAAGGGGAAAGCGCTATCTGAACGAACTCCCAGCGTTAGCAGGAAGAATCCGGGATAGTCGAGTTCACTCGATTCAGAGACTAAGTTTCCATTGTAATAAAGTTTGGAGTTACCCTGCTCATGGGTAAACGAAACCAGTCGCCACTGCTGAGCAACGGATTGATCGGAAGCAAACATGAGATTGGTGCATTCCGTTAGACCGTCAAATACAAAATGGATATTGGCGGGTATAGCACACTCACCTGTATAGCCGGATTGACCGATACCATAGCCATTGTAGAAGTTAGTGGTATTCACACCTAAGCCAACAGGGTAGGCAAACTTAACCTGATTGATTTTTTCCCAGTAAGTGATGGAGAAATCTCCCGTTTCGTTAATGTTACTGATGTCAATTCGTGCATTAGCACCATTGAAATAGTATGCCGAAGCCGCACTTCCGAAGCGATCACTTGAAAGTAATGCTCCACTGACCTGACCGTCGTTTCCATTCCCGCTGGCATCATTGGCATTACCACAGAAGGGGTAATAGGCAATCAATCCGTTTTGCAGGTTAGTCGGAAGTTGACTCGAGGTGCAAGCAGAAGCGAGTGGGTCATTCTCAGATAATGCGATTTCTAATTCAACACCTGAATCGGATAGCAGGCTCTGAATTTCGGACATCTCAAGTGCGCGATTATGCACAAGCACGTCATCTATCCAACCTCCAAAAGGCCAAGCGCCATCAGATCGTATACCCAAGGTCAGCATGAAGAATCCGGGATAGTCGAGTTCAGTCGATTCAGAGACCAAGTTTCCATTGTAGTAAAGCTTGGAATTACCTTGCTCATAAGTAAAGGATACCAACCGCCATTCTTGAGAAACGGATTCAGCTGAGGAATACATGAGATTGGTGCATTCTGTCAGACCGTCAAATACAAAATGGATATTGGCGGGTATAGCACACTCACCGGTATAGCCGGATTGACCGATACCATAGCCATTGTAGAAGTTGGTGGTATTCACGCCTAAACCAACAGGGTATGAAAACTTCGTCTCGTTAATTTTTTCCCAGTAGGAAATCGAAAAGTCACCGGCTTCGTTAATAGAACTAAGGTCAATTCGTGAATTCACACCATTGAAATAGTACGCCGATGCTGCATTGCCAAAGCGATCCGATGAAAGAACCGCTCCATTCACTAAGCCATCATTTCCATTACCACTCGCATCCTGAGCATTACCACAGAATGGGTAGAAAGCAATCAGGCCGTTTTGCAAATTGGCGGGAAGTTCATTGGATGCACATGTTAATGCGCTCCCACAGATCGACATCGCCGACGCCGTAATCTCGCAAGTCAATGCCGGATTAACCGTCAGCGTCAACGTCACCACGCTATCGCAACCCGCGGTGTTTACCAACACCGCTTCATAGGTGCCCGCGGTGGTCAATGACTGACCATTGAATTCGTAGGTCTCACCTTCGGTAATAGTCGCTTCGATCGCCTCAGCTGAAGGCTGATTTACCGTGATAGTTACATCGCTCGTGCAGGTCTGGCCATCTTGCGTAACGGTCACGCTGTAGGTGGTTGTTTCGGTTGGAGCCACAGTGATGGAGGGGGTGGTGGCGCCGTTGGACCAAGAGTATTCCTGATTTGAGCTCATGTAAAGTGAAAGAATCTCTGCCTCTGTCAAAGCGCGATTCCAAATTGTGACATCATCCATCTTTCCATCTACTGTATTTATCGCACCATCCAGGTATGAGCCTAAAAAGATTGGATAATCTGTTGCATCCAAAACTTTTGTTGAAGGATAGGTTCCAACGCAAATACCGTCGATATAGAACTTACATACTGAATTATCTGGCACCCCGTCGTAATTGTAACTTACAGCAATGTGATGCCAAGCAGATAAACTAGGTAGACTTTGCGATTGTATGAAACTTACGCCATCGTCAAAATAGAAGTATAGGCCTGTCAGATTATTGGCAAATACAAATTGATAATTA
>CANHYZ010000071.1 GCA_947464885.1 Flavobacteriales bacterium | reverse complement strand
CACGGCTTGCATCGTTTGGATTCTCGTCAATGCAGGTGGCCAGTGTCACAGCTTTTGTGCGCGTGCCAGAAGAACCGCAAGCGTTGTTGGCTTTAACGGTAACGCTACCCGCAACAGTACCCCAGTTTGAAGTCATGGCGGTTGTGCCTTGACCTGAAGCAATCGTGCTTCCTGTAGGAACAGCCCAAGTGAATGTATTGGTTCCTTGAGCAGGCGTGCTGAACGCTACACCGGTTTGGTTAGGGCAAACAGAGGCATCACCTGTGATACTCGCCGGAGTGGGCGGCAGACGAGTCAGTGATGCACTACGAACGGTTGAACCACCACAGCTGTTCAGGGCGGTTACGCTAAGCGTTCCGGTCGTGAATGTGCTCGGCACATTCAGCAGAATTTGATTGCCATTGTTAAAGACAATGCTGCAACCGGTAGGAACAGACCAGTTATAACTTACAATTCCATTTGCCGCTGTCACTGAGTAGGTGAATTGACCACCACCGCACAAGTTGGTGGTTTGACCTGCCATGATCGACAATGCCGCCGGATTCTTGGAGATTCCCAATGAACGCACTGCGCTTTGTCCGCAATTGCTTACAGCGCGAACTGAAAGTGTGCCACTGATGAAATTGCTACCGGCGGTAAGCGTGATACTCGCTGTACCTTGACCGGAAGTAATGGTTGCGTTAATAGGCGCTGTCCAAAGATAGCTTGATGCTCCCGGAACAGCAGTAATAGCATAACTAAGTACAGATCCCGGACACACGTTCGAGGTTTGACCGGTAATAGTTCCAGGTGTTC
Organism: Flavobacteriales bacterium; assembly: GCA_947464885.1. Classification (GTDB taxonomy): domain Bacteria; phylum Bacteroidota; class Bacteroidia; order Flavobacteriales_D; family Sanyastnellaceae; genus JAIBBG01. Next base: position 7,568 of record CANHYZ010000071.1, on the reverse strand, counting down.
CAGGCACACTATAAACGGTAAGTGTACGCGAGGCTGTGCTTGTTCCTGCACAGTTTTGTGAGCGAACACTTACCACTCCGCTAGTTCCAAAGTTAGCAGCAAATGAGATAGTCACGGTTTGTGTTCCTTGACCTGAAACAATTGTAGCGTTTGTTGGTGCAGTCCATTGGTAGCTGGAAGCGGCAGCCACTGCGGCGCATGTATAGGATTGTGTAGAGTTTGGACAAACGTCGGCAGTTGATCCGGTGATAGCGCTTGGTGCTGCAGGAGCGGAAGTGAGCGCGTAAATCGTGCGTGAGAATGATGTGCTTGTTCCGCATGGTCCTACCGCGCGAACGCTCAAGCTACCGGAGGCGTAACCTCCGTTGAAGCTCAGGGTGATACTGTTCGTTGTTGAGGTTCCGGAAGCGCCCACGGGCAATGTCCACTGGTACGATGTTGCGCCGGGAACTTCGGGTGTCCAGAATACATTACCGGTTGAGTTACGACAAGCGCCATATGCACCGTTGATGGCTGATGGCGTTGCCGGAGCACCACCTGTACCATTGTTGATTGTAGCGGTGTATGATGCTGTACATCCGTAGAAATCCGTCACCGTTACCGAGTATGTTCCGGCCGCGCGGTTAGCGAGATCTTCAGTCGTTGCGCCGTTGTTCCAAAGGAATGTGTATGGCGAAGTTCCGTTGTTCATGGAAATGTTTACAGAACCATTCGAGATTGCAGCACAAGTGGTGTTTGTTACCACACCGCTCACGGTCATGTTGCAGCAGTTTTCGTTGATTGCACCGTTACAGTTGTCATCGGTGAAGTTCGAGCAAAGCTCCGAAGCCTCAGGGTTGATGTTCGCGTTATTATCGTTACAATCGCCGTTGCACGAAGTGAAGCCATCGTTGTCAGCATCGAAACCTTCGTCAATTCCGCCTGCACAGTTGTCATCAACGCCGTTACAAACTTCAGTGGCAGAAGGTTTGATAGCGCTGTTGTTATCGTTGCAGTCACCGCCGCAAGAAGTGAAGCCGTCATTGTCGGCATCAAATCCTTCGTCAATTCCGCCGGCACAGTTATCATCGATACCATTGCACAATTCTGCTGCATTCGGACGAACAGCATTGTTGTTGTCGTTACAGTCGCCGCCGCAAGAGGTGTAGCCATCGTTATCGGCATCATAACCTTCGTCGATGGTGTTATTACAGTTCTCATCTGCGCCGTTACAAATTTCAAAGGCTCCTGGGAAAACAATTGAACTGTTATCGTTGCAATCGCCTTCGCACGTAGTGTAACCATCGTTGTCTGCATCGAATCCTTCGTCAATTCCACCGACACAATTGTCGTCGATATTGTTGCACACTTCGGTTGCACCAGGTCTTACCGCCGCAGAATTGTCGTTACAATCACCGGCTACGCCGATGTAGCCGCTTGGAGCTGTGCAAGCAGAAACGGTATTGGATGCATTACCAAATCCGTCGCCATCAGCGTCGCGGTACCAGGTAGCGCTTGTGCCAACAGTGATGGAGTTAGTGCGGATTTCGTCGTCGCTGAAGCTCGCGTTAGAAGCCGTCAAGGTTACACTGTAAGTGCCCGGTGTATTATACTGAACCGTTGGGTTAGCAGCGGTGCTTGTTGAAGGCGTACCACCCGGGAACGACCAACTGTAAGCTGTTGCGCCGGTTGAGGTGTTCGTGTAGGTTACTGAAGAACCTTGGCAAACAGAAGTAGAAGAAGCAGTAAAGTTCGCAACTACGTTAGCCGATGTTCCAACGCATGCACCAATTGTACCGAGCACATTATGGTTGAAATCGTTGAGGATGTCGACAATATTGCTGATACAAACCGTGCTTCCGCTGAGTGATGAGTAAGTCACGCGCAGGATAGCGGTTGAAGCCGTGTAGGTAGGAACTTTTGTATTTCCTTCACTCGTCACAGCAATGGTGTTGCCATCAAAATGCAAGTGAGCGTTCCAGGTAGCGGTTGGCAAAAGATTTTGCACGCTGCTGATGACAGCACCAGAGATGTCGAATTGCAATGCCCAAAGTTCGTTTTGTGGGTTGCTTACAACGATATCGAACGTTGAGTTCGTTGTGTTGAGGTTAGCCAAACCAAGCGTTACGGTTTCAGGATCTTGGATTTCAGGATCCCAGCCGCAAGGTTCGAATTCCAATGGTGGAACACCTGCGTCTTGTTGCTGGTGGATACACTGTCCGACGTAGGATGCATCGGCAATGGTGATTTCTCCATCCGCGTTGAGGTCGGTGCAAGGGCTAACGGCGATTCCACCGTTAACGGCTGCTTCTCCATAGACGTGTTCGTCTTGTGGTGTGAGGTAACCGTCGTTGTTGGCATCACCGCTGAGCACAGTACCCGGGCAGTTTCCTGCGCAGTCAACTTGAGCGTCGCCGAAAGGAATACCGAGACAGTCCTCAATCGCGGCGCAACTGGAAATGTTCTTCGTAAAATTGATGATGTTATTGCTGGCATCACGACCGAAAGAGATACACACTTGCGCGTAATTGTTGTCGTAACGCAATTCGTAACGACCGTTTTGGTCAGGATCCTGATCCCAGTTGGTACGAATTACGAGGTAGTACGTACCTGCAGGAACATTCGTGACATCAATCCACTGGCAGGTAAGGCTAGAGGAGTAGATATCCGCGCAACCAGCAGTAATACCCATGTTTCCGCAGGAATACTGAGCGGAAATGCCTGCTGGGCAAGACAAGTCGAGTACGCAGAAACCGTTTTTGAAACCGATGTTAGGCATCAGAGCGCCATTAGCATCAAACAACAGGTATTCAGCGTAACCTGCGTAGTGATAGTGGTTGTGGCACGGGTCGAAGGTGAACTGTGAGTTGGCAGCGCTTGGAACACCAATGAAGTAGTCTTGGGTTCCGATGTTAGCGATGCGCGTGGTAAAACGCAGAATTTGACGTGTACCTACGTTGCTTTGCAAGCAGCCTTCGTTTACCAAACAAGCGTCACCGTTGGTGAGTGTTGTCGATGTGAGTGAGCTGAACAAGGCAGGTTGGTCCATGAACAAGTCGGGACCAAGACCTGAGCAGTTTGGATCACCGTTGTAATAGCATGGGCCGGGGTTACCCGCCAGCGGCTGGTAGTTACACGCCAGAATGTCCATACAACCGGTGATGGCGCCCATGAATTCGAAATTCACGTCGTAGCTGGTGCCGGCGCAAGATCCTGAACTACCAACACGCACGTAGTAAGTATCTCCACCTGTCATGAATACATCTGTTTGAGCTTGAACACCACAGAAGTCATCATTGTAAGTATAGGTAGCTTCGTTGGTGTTGTCGAAATTCGCCATGGTGCAGTAGTCGTAAACCCAGATGCGTGTATCGCAAGCGGCATAACCACACGTTGTAATACGGTATTGACCATTGGTGGCCGGGGTAAATACGTACCAAGAATTATCGAAGGGAACTTCGTTTAATCCTAAAGTTGCAGCGAGCGGGTCATTGCAGCTTGTTCCTTCAGGGCAGTTGACATAGCGAATATCGCGTGTGCCGAATTGTGCACCTTGAGCTACCAGAACACCGTTCAGGTATACTTTATAGTTTCCGGTGCCAGTCAAACCGTTTCCTGCAGAGTCGTAAATTTCAAATCGATGGCATGTGCTGTTGATACAGAACGTTGCGTCGTTGCTGGTTCCTTGAGTCACCATAACGTTGTTGTTGTCAAAAATCTTCCAAGAGGTCTGGGTTGGATTGGCATCCGCAGTGATATCCACTGTAACGATGTCTCCGGTGGTGACGAGCACGTTGCTGTTCGTAACGGTATTGGAGGCGCTAGCATCTGACACTGTGAGGGTTGCGGAATAAGTTCCACCGCTTGGGTAGGTGACTACCGGGTTTTGAGCCGTTGAAGTGGAAGGAGTACCGCCGGGGAACGACCAGTTGTAGCCGGTGATGTTACCTGAGCTAGTGTTGGTGTATTGCACGTTAAGGCAGTTCGTTCCTGTGGGCGCATAGTTGAACTGGGCTGTAAGCACAGGATAAGTGCAAGTCCCGTTATTCTGCGTAGCACAAGCCAGGTAGTTCGTAGCCTGTGGATCAGTGCAACCGAGAATTCCGCTAGCCGTTACCTGAAGGGTAAACGTGCCGATAACGGCGTTGTAGCCACCCGCTTGAATATAATAGGTGTTACCTACGGTTAATTGCGTGCAGTTGAAAGTCAAAGAAGAACGGTAAGTACCGCCGAAGTCATCATTACAACCGATTTGAGTACCACCGCAGGCAGTGTAAACTGCTATACGGGTATCGTTGTTCGTGCCCAATTGGGTTTCGACAACGACAGTTCCGCCGGTGTAAACGAATGAGTACCAAATGTCTTTGATAGCGGTTGTTCCCCCGCAACTTGGGTTTGCAGCATTGGTGACTGTATTGGAATTGTTACAACTGATGTAACCCCCATTGACAGTAACGGGAATGGCATTAGCACATACGTCATTTGCCGGAGCCTGCGCAAAACCTGTAATTGAGGTGATAATGCACAACATGGCTGACAGTAAAAACTGCTTCATCGTAGGTAATTTTGAGATTTATGGTTAGTTAACGATCCCTTGAAGGGTGAACGAAAATAGTTGATAAGTGTCATGAACACAAAACTTTTTCGAGGAGTGATGGCATTCTTTGGACAAGGTCGAAATTCGCGGACTTAATAATCCTGTCAAATGCTATCTAAGAAAACCGAAAAGAAGCTCTTTCTACTGGACGCCTATGCGTTGATTTTCAGGGCATACTATGCATTCATCAAAAATCCCAGGATTAATTCGAAAGGGTTGAATACTTCAGCCATGTTTGGATTTACAAATGTGTTATTGGATATCCTAAAGAAGGAGCAACCGTCGCATTTGGCAGTGGTCTTTGATCCGCACGAGGAAACCATCCGTGTCGAGGAATTTCCGGAATACAAAGCCAATAGAGAGGAAACCCCGGAGGATATCAAGTTGGCGTTTCCTTACATCGTGCGCATCATTGAGGCCATGAACATTCCGGTCTATCAAATCAGCAGGTACGAAGCGGATGATGTGATTGGCACGCTTGCCAAGCGCGCAGAGCAAGAGGGCTTCACGACGTATATGATGACCAGCGATAAGGATTATGGTCAATTGGTTTCTGAAAACATCTTCATCTATCGTCCGGGTCGTGGAGGCAATGAGGCCGATATTCTCGGTGTGCCGGAAGTGTGTGAGAAATTTGGCATCAGCAATGTGTCACAAGTGATTGATATCCTGGGGATGATGGGAGACGCGGTTGACAATATTCCGGGCATCCCAGGTATCGGAGAGAAGACTGCTACGAAACTGGTACAGGAGTTTGGCACCTTGGAAGGCCTGCTGGCCAATACGGATAAGCTGAAGGGGAAGCAAAAGGAGAACGTCGAGAATAACACCGAGATAGCCTTACTGTCGAAGAAACTGGCGACCATTATTCTGGATGTGCCGGTGGAATGGGAAGAAGAGCGCATGACGGTGAAGTCGTTCGATCAGGAGAAAATCCGAGAAGTTTTCGAAGAACTTGAGTTTCGCGCGTTGCTTAAGCGTGTGACCGGTGAATCCACACCCAATACAGACTCCGTTCAGGGGGATTTGTTTGCTGCTCAGGATTTTGGTGTGGCAACGGAGAAGCAGGTGTCCGTGTACAAGAATATTCATGATGTCGTACATCATTACCATTTGGTTCAGGAAGACGAGGATATTCATCGGTTGGTAGAGGATTTGAAACGTGCCGCAGTTTTTTGTTTTGATACGGAGACTACTGAACTGGAGCCAATTAATGCTAGCTTGGTGGGTGTATCGTTTGCCATACGTCCGCATGAAGCTTACTACGTGCCCATGCCGGCTGATAGGGAAGAAGCCAAAAAGTTGCTTCATCGATTCGCGCCGGTTTTTGCTGATGAGACCAAGGAATTGGTAGCGCAGAATTACAAGTACGATTTCAAGATGTTGCACAAATACGGTGTTGAGGTGCGCAACCGTATTTTCGATACCATGGTAGCGCATTACCTGATGAATCCGGACGGCAAGCACGGCATGGATGAGTTGAGTGAGAACTACCTGCAGTATTCACCTATTGCTATCGAAACGCTTATTGGTAAAAAAGGGAAGTCGCAAGGCTCGATGGCGGATTTAACGCCGGAGGCCATTGTCGATTACGCCGCTGAGGATGCGGATATCACCATGCAGCTGAAGGATAAGTTTGAGCCCGAACTTCAAACGGGCAGGATCAGACAGGTGTTTGATGAGGTAGAGATTCCATTGATTAATGTTTTAGCGGCGATGGAATTGGAGGGTGTGAAAATTGACGAAGGGTTTTTGCGCAACTACAGCGACACCTTGCAAACGGATATTGTTGCTGCCGAGCAGCAGATCTGTGAAATGGCGGGTGAAAAATTCAACATTGATTCTCCGAAACAGCTGGGTGTGATTTTATTCGAGAAGATGAAAATCACCGACCAGGTGAAAAAGACGAAGACGGGGCAATACAGCACAGATGAGGCTACGCTTTCCAAATTCGAGCACGACAACCCGATCATCGCGCAAATTCTGGATTATCGTGAGTTGCGCAAGTTGAAATCGACCTACGTGGATGCGTTACCGGAGTTGATTAACGCGCATACGGGTCGTGTGCACACCAACTACGGCCAAACGGTGGCGGCTACGGGAAGGCTATCATCGAACAATCCGAATTTGCAGAACATTCCGATTCGCACAATTCGCGGAAAGGAGATTAGGAAGGCGTTCGTACCGCGTGATGAAAACTATACGCTGTTATCGGCCGACTATTCACAAGTGGAGTTGCGCATTATTGCGTCGCTGAGTAATGATGAGAATATGTGTGAGGCGTTTTTGCAAGGTGAAGACATTCACAAGGCTACTGCGGCGAAGGTGTTTGGCGTGCCGTTGAGCGAGGTGAGCAAGGAAATGCGCTCAAAGGCAAAGGCGGTGAACTTCGGAATTATCTATGGTCAGGGTGCGTTTGGTCTAGCACAGAACCTGGGCATTCCGCGTGGCGAGGCCAAGGCCATTATTGATGCGTACTTCACGCAGTTTGGACAATTGAAGAACTATCAGCAAGAGATTATTGAATCTGCGCGGAAGCTTGGCTACATCGAGACGATTTTGGGTCGTCGTCGTTATTTGGCGGATATAAATTCAGCCAATGCGGTGGTGCGTGGCTTTGCGGAGCGCAATGCGATTAATGCGCCTATTCAAGGATCGGCGGCTGACATTATAAAAGTAGCGATGGTGAATTTGCACGATGAGTTGAACAAGCGCAAGATGCGTTCGAGGATGATTTTGCAGGTGCATGATGAACTGGTGTTTGATGCGCATCGTGAAGAGGTGGATGAACTGAAAGTGTTGGTTACTGAAAAGATGAGTGGCGCAGTGCAGTTGCGTGTGCCGCTGGTAGTGGATATGAATACGGGAGCGAACTGGCTTGAAGCGCATTAATACCTGTGTATATTCGCACCCGAATTTTGCACCCATAGCTCAGACGGTTAGAGCAACTGACTCATAATCAGTGGGTCCTTGGTTCGATCCCAAGTGGGTG
>CANHYZ010000070.1 GCA_947464885.1 Flavobacteriales bacterium | reverse complement strand
CCGCCCCTCTGGGGCTCCTTGACGAACGACGTTTTTCTCGCTAGTGATATGCCGCCCCTCCGGGGCTAGTTGCAAGGCGTGAGGATTCGCATATGATGTGTACAACCCTCATTTCGTATGGGAATCCGTCATCTGTCATTAGTCATTGAACAATGCCGCCCCTCCGGGGCTAGTTGCAAGGCGCGAGGATTCGCATATGATGTGTCCAACACTCATTTCACATTGGAATCCGTCATCCGTCATCTGTCATTTGTCATTAGTCATTGAACAAAGCCGCCCCTCCGTTGCTAGCTGCCAGGCGCGAGGATTCGCATGTGAAGAGTACAACCCTCATTTCACATGGGAATCCGTCATCCGTCATCTGTCATTTGTCATCTGTCATTAGTCATTTATAATTTGTCATTGAACAATGCCGCCCCTCCGGGGCCAGCTGCAAACGCTAAGGTTGGAATGTGATGAGCATCCCCTCACCCCTAATCCTTCGCCCTTCATCCCTATCTTAGCTCCATGATCCGCGTATTCGCTCTCGACGACGAAGCCCCCGGCTTGAAAAACCTCATCAACCTCATCCAACGGTTGGGGGAGAGCGATGTGGAAATCGTTGGACAATCATCGTCGCCCCTGCAGGCAAGGGCTGAGGTGGAACGACTTAAACCTGATCTCCTGTTCCTCGATGTACAAATGCCCGGTATCACTGGACTGGAATTCCTGTCCACCTTCGTGACCATCCAATTCGAAGTGGTGTTCGTGACCGCTCACGAAGAATACGCCCTGCAAGCAATCAAAGCCGGTGCACTCGACTATATCCTCAAGCCCGTCAGCCTCGACGACGTGCGACAGGCGTTCAGCAAGTACCGCAAAAAACACAGCGAAAACCATCAGCATTCGGAAGACAGTCAGCGTCTGGCACTGCCCTCCAAAATCGGTTACCGCTTGGTGCCCATCACGGAAATCCGACACGTTAAAGGCGAGGATAATTACTCCACAGTACACCTCGCTTCCGGAGAGAACATCATGATCTCCCGAACACTCAAGGACGTCGAAGAAAAACTTAAGCCGCCACGCTTTTTCCGCATCCACAAATCACACATGATCAACCTCTCCGAAGTCAGAGAATACTCCCTGCACGACGGCGGCTTTGTTGTGATGAACGATGGTGAACGCCTCGATATCTCCCGCCGCCGCCTGGCCGAGTTTCGTGAAATGATGGAACAATTCCTCCTAGGCAATAGAACCCGATGAACGCACTGCGCCTGATCGTTATCGCTTTGCTGGTTGTAATAGCGCAGCAACGCTCCGCTGCTCAATTGCCACCCATGCATCACATCGCGGCATCCACTGGCCTCATCAATAACGTCGTTTACCAAATCGATCAAGATGCCTTCGGTCGCATCTGGCTGGGCACAGAAGGTGGCGTTGGAATTTTCGATGGCAGTAATTTCATCAACTACTCCGTAAGCAATGGCATGAGCTCCAATACCGTCGTCGGATTCGGAGCATCATCCTCCGGTGGGATGTTCGTGATGCATTACGCCCGTGGACTGGACTATATTCATCCCAATGGCACCATTTCCAATCACCCCGGGTTCAACTTTCCTTGCAGCTTTGGGATGATTGTCGACTCCGCCGCGTTCCTCTTGCGCATGCCGTCCAACGTCATCCTGCAGTCTCCGCTGCCGCTGAACACCAAGCTAAATGAAAGTCAATGTCCAATCATGCTCAGAGAACGACAAGTCATCTCTCGATCGAGCGGACTGGCATTGTTTTGCTCCGAACACACGGTAAGCAAAGCAACCGGAAAGGGCATTGAAATCTTGTATAATTCCGAAATCCCCCTGTTTGCCGCCACGACAGATAGGATGGGAGAGCTTTGGGTTTTGCAAGCTGATGGACTATTGAATTGCGCCACTAACCAAAAGATTTTACTGCATAATATTGATCCAAAGACCGTCACTTCACTGCTGCTTGATCCGCTGCAACGGGCATGGGTCGTTGCCGACGGCAAACTGCATTACGATCCGGGCGACGGCGTCTTGGTCAATTTATCGGCCTCCTTGGGGCTCGAAAACAATACCACCAACAGCATCTTCCGTGATCGTGATGGGAATATCTGGGCCGCCACCAGCGGAAAGGGCGCTTATTGTTTTTATAGTCCACACATCACCACATACGGAGGCGACGCAGGTATCATCAACAATACCGTCACCGCAGTAGAACCCGGTCCCAACCAATCCATCCTGTTTGGCACGCGGGCGGGTCTTAGCGTTTTAGATGGCCTCGGAATATTCCATAACTCTTTGCTAAAGCCCTACATCTATACTATTCAGCATTTCCGTGGAAAAAACATCATTTGCAGTGCTCTGTTGTATACCCAAAGTGAATCGGTAAATGGGATTCCCTCCGAATGGTTGCCCAAGTCGTGTCAACTGACGGATGATCAGTTCTCCTATCGCTCCTCATTAGACCGTATTATAAGAATCAATCAACGTGGCGATCAACTTGAAGTCGACCTACACTCACGCAGCTTCATGGCCAGCGATAGGGTAGAAGTGATGCGCATCGATGCCCAAGGTCAACTGTGGGTAGGAGCGCGAAGCGGACTATACCTCATCGATTCGGACTTTAAAAACATCAAACGTCTAAACAGTGAGTTTACTCTCCTGGAGAATCATATACACGACATCTTCTTTTCGAATAGCTCCAACGACATTCTGGTGGCCGCCGACGGAGGAATCTTCCGTAAGGATGAGAAAGGGTGGTCAGTTCTTGCCTCTGATAAAGCATCATGGGAAGTAGTGTTCAGTATTCAACAAGACCAACAGGGAATCATCTGGATTGCAACTGATAAAGGCGTCTATGGTTTGGCAGGCGATCGGATTGTGGCCAACTTCAACCTGAAGAACGGGCTTTCCGGTTTTCGTGTATTGGATATTTGGTTAGATGATGCTGCAGAGGTGTTATGGGCCGGAACCGACGATGGAATCACGCGCATTGATCTCGCAGGATGGAAGTCGAACCCTCGCAAAGCCATAAATACCCTCATCAAGTCCATCGCTGAAACACCCGTTGCTCCGTCTGATAGCTTAACGGTTGAACTGGCTGTTGATCAAACCGCTTTCAATATTCGGTTCCATGCGGTCAATTTCGATGAACCATCCATGATCACCTACGCTTACTGGTTTGATAGCGGAACAGACACCTTGTTTTCTGAGGAGCCTACCGTATTTGTTCAGGGATTGAGTTACGGAACGCATGATTTTTATGTTGAAGCACGTAAACACGGCATAGTTGCAGGCCCTCCGGCGCATGTACGTTTTTTCATTCCGACACCCTATTACCTGCAATTGTGGTTTATCTTCATGATGACAGTGCTCTGCGGAGGATTAATTTCGTTAGGCATTCGCTTGCGCTTCAACGCGCTCGCTCTTCGCACGCGTCGAAAGCTCAAGGTGAAAGAACAACTCATTCAATTGCGCCAGCAAGCACTGGCATCCAGTATTAACCCGCATTTCATTTTCAACGCACTCAACAGCATTCAATACCTGGTAGGTGAAAACGAGAACGACAAGGCCCATGACTATATCGCCAAGTTGGGTAAACTCATTCGCGCCAACCTGGACAGTATGCGCAACGGCATGACAACCATCGACCAGGAGGTGGTGCGTTTGCGCCACTATTTCGAACTCGAGCAACTGCGCGTGGGTAAGGGCATTCAACTCACCATTGATGTCCCCGAATCATTCAAGTCCTATAGAATCCCGGTCATGATCCTTCAACCGTTTGTAGAAAATTCGATATGGCATGGATTAGCCGTAAAAGAGACGGGAGGAGAAATCCATGTGACATTCCGTGTGGATGAATTCAATGCGCTGATCATTCAGATTGAAGATGATGGCATTGGTATTCGCAAAGCGTCGGAGAACAAACGCCCCGGACATCAATCCATAGGTATTAAGCACATTGCCGAACGACTTGACATGCTCAATAAGCGTGAGGATGGTTCTGTTCATTACAGCGATCTTTCCGACGAAGGCAGTCACGGAACAAGGGTAGTCCTAACCCTTTACCCGGGTTGCTACGAGGCCTAATACCGTTCCCTAATTCTTTTCAACCGTTCCCTCATTAAGAATTAGCGCAGCCTCACTGCGCGTTTGTGTTACTTGCCATCCATTGCTTCTTCGTGGTGTCATTAGCAACATCTAATGGGACTATCATTCGTTTAACCAAAACCTTATCACCATGAAAACAATTGTATTTTCAATTTCGATTGCCTTTTGCCTTTTGTTAAACTTAAGAGCTTCCTCACAAACCTGGGAATGGGGCAACACACTGCAAGGCTCCAATTACGAAACTCTCATCGTTCAGAAGGGCGTTGACACAGACGTAGCCGGAAACAGCTATGTGACGGGTTACTTCAACGGCAGTTTGAGCACACCCAACGGCCCTGTCAACAGTGTTGGCGATGATATTTTCATCGCGAAGTTTTCGCCTACCGGCACGTTGCTGTATGTCATCACGGGCGGTGGTGGCGGCGACGATCACGCCATGTCGATCAGTTTTGAAACGGCATCCACAGGAGCCATCTACATCACCGGGTCGGTTCAATATTATGATCTGGCCTGGACCATTAAATTCCAGGGCGTCGGTTCAAGTTTGACTATGGCACCGACGACACAGTGCTCCTACAACGGCATGAACATCGGCAGTGGCTATTCCGCCACGCAAATTTTCGTCGCCAAATTCACGGCTGCCGGGGCACCGGTTTGGGCACGTGGCGTTTATTCCTATCTCAGCAGCAACTGTAGTGCGACCAACAACAGCGAAGGCATGGCCATCAGCGCAACGTATCGCCATACTTCAGGACTTGGATTCGAGCGCAATGTGTATGTCACGGGGTATTTCCGAGGTAATGTTTGCACCTTCCAGCGCGCCAACTGCGGTTATATTAACGTCAACGGAAATTCCGGTAATGAAACCGCATTTGTCGCGAAATTCAACGGTACTACCGGATGGGTAATGTGGGCAAAATCACTTTACAGCGGAAACTCTGCATCGTCGAGTTGTGGAATGGGTATCGCCAGTGACGTCATGAACACAACCGGAAATGTCTATATCACCGGCAACTTCATGACCAGTTGCAGTTTGAAAACATCCATGAGCGCTCTTGGCGGCGGCAATTGCACCTATGTGGCTCGTATGTCGGGCTCAACAGGCGCTTACACGTGGCAATCCCAGGTATACTGTCCGGGCGAATCAGCTTATGCCAAAGACCTGACTTGCAGCATCGATAATTACCAAGTATACATCACGGGCGACTATAATGGAAGTACCCTGCGTGTTCAAGGCAGCTCTGTGGTGGGGAATGGAAACCTCGGCAGCGATGTGTATCAGGCCCGATTCAATGCGGTGACAGGAGGGTTGGATTGGCTCAATGCGGAGGACAATAATTACCTGCAGAAGGCGTCGAGTATCGATTTCAGTCAAGACGGATCCTTTATCTACACGACAGGATATTTCGAGGAACAAATGCAATTCAACTCGGGATTACAACTCAACACGACGCGTGCGGGTATTTTTGAAGAGGATCAGTATCTGGCGAAATACAATGCGACCAACGGACAGTTGGTATGCGCCTCACGCTATGATGCCGGTTCGATGTTCCACCCGGATTTTGGCACTGAAGTCATCTTCGCTTCTGACGTTAAGACCTCCAAAACTGCTGATCACGTTTATGTTGCCGGCTTGTTCTATGACTTTGAAAATCCTCAAATTGCAGGAGCGCTTAGCGCAAATGCCTGGTCGAATGTGTACGTCGGAAAGCACACCTGTTGCGATTGTGCAGCCTATGCCATTATGGATATTCAGCGAGATCCTGTAGGAATGGCCACTGCGACCACGGCAACCGTATTACTTCACACCAATAATTGCGTGAATGGCACGCAGTATTTGCGTTATACCAACCTGAACAACGGCTTGATAATGGTTATCCCAATTCCTGCCGGCCAATCATCGGTCTTCGTGAACAACCTCGATGCCACCGCTACCTATAATTGGGTTGTCACAGCTGCCTGCTCAGCCAGCAATATGATGTTGCGTGACATGACAGTTGAACCCGGTGCCGAAATGTCAACCCTGCAAGTCTATCCGAATCCGGCAACGACATCCTGCCGCTTCCAAATTGATGCGACCGAGTTGTCCGTTCCTATCAGCATTCGAATCTTTGATGCATCGGGACGAGAAACAACGAATTTCAGCAGCCAAACCATCGAATCTGATGCTTTGACTTACATCGAATTGAATGTAGAAGCATTGGCCTCGGGTATATACTTGGTCAATTATACAGCGGGCGACACCACTACTTCCATGAAGCTGCGTGTCCAAAACCCCTAATAGAATTAACCCTCAACCCCTCAAAAAGAAAAACTCCGGACATCCCATCCGGAGTTTTTTATTCCTTCACTCGCCACTCGCCACTCGCCATTAGTCATTTGTCATTTGTCATTAGTCACTACTCACTACTCACTCCCACACTCACCTCCAACCACCCGCTCTGCCAAGCCTTAAAATTCGTGTGCCAGTAGTTGTTCAAGATATAGAGATAGAGTGGGAGCACAGCTTGTTGTTCGGTCTTCCAGCGTTTGGCACCCGTGGTGCGGCTTTCATCCACGATACTACCCACCTCGAATAGGTTGAAAGCAGGAGAGGAAATTGTCAGTTTTCGATGACCATCGGTGAGTTCCACACGTTCCTCCGCGTTGATGAAGTCCTTGTTCGAACCCGGCAATTGATCCCGGTTGAATTCAACCATGCCGGCCTCACCACCATAGAGCAAACGAGCACCAGGCATGGCAAAGGGAAAAGCCATGTGCAACGACTCCTTACTGCGCACCTCAAACTTGTAGAAACGAGCCTTACAGGTAAGTTCTCCGGTCGACTTATTCAAAACATAGGCGATTTCAACGCTATCAATGCCCGCCAGCGAATACCCTACGACCATGCGCTTCTCCTTTTGCGTGTTTTCATCGGCAAGCACCCGCACATTCTCCGGACGATGTAGGGTGGCAGGATCAATACCCGCAGCGTAGGTCAATTCGAAAAGTCCTGCTGGAACCGCAGAATCCAGATGCTCACGTCCATCAGCCATCACCGATGACAATCCACCATGCGCAACGTCGAGCGTGAAGTCGGTGATGCGATGCCTCGACTTATTGTTTTGGCGAGGCGCTGCATAATGGAAGTTCAGCCGTGCAGCCAAATCCGCATACATCGTGCGGGCGCTATCGAGGAACGAACGCTTGATGCGCCATTGCTCAGTGGTAAAGGCCAACTCCGGATCGGAAATACTGCACCACGCACCCCAGGTGTGCTCGTGAAAAAGGACGATCTGACGGTGCAAAGCAGCAAAGTCCTGCGCGTGACTATTATATTGGTTGGAAGACTTGGCAAACGATTCCATCGCCACAGTCTTCATGGCCATCAATCGGTTTTCAGACTCCTCGGCTGCCGTCGACCAGGCGCCGTCCTCCCAATAGGGACTAATCTCGCCCGTATGGGTTTCAATCCTATTGCTATAGCGCGACTCGAGTTCACCAAAGAGTGTATTCACATTTGAAATAACCAGGCGCGGGGAAGAGTACCGCTTATTCCATTCGGCTACAAATGCGCACAACCCTGTATCTACGGGACCGTTATCGGCGTGCTTGGTATAGCGTAGCTGCACGATGTCGTAGGGATAATCCTTCTGAAGTAGTTCATCGCAATAGCGCGAGAGGCGTTCTTCCCAGGCTCCGCTACGCGCTGCATCGGTGATGTTGTGGAAATACGAGTAGCCCTTACCGGCAGTCCAAACGAGGAGTTTCTTGTCAGAGTCCTCTTCGGGCTTCCAATAAAAAGCACGGTCGCCTTGTTCGCGCACCAGCGATCCCACGCGATCACCCTTGTCGGGCTGTGTTTCAACATAGTTCGGTCCAAGCGACAGATAGGGTATGCCAGCGTCCACGTAGCTGCTCAGCGCACTGCGGTTAATTCCCGGCACATCGGTAATCATCGCATTGCGAATGGAAAATCCGTAGCGGCGCTCCAGCTCCTTCGCGTACTCTAGAACCCAGGCATGTTCTTGCGGTTGACAAAGGCCCGACATCACATTGGCGTAGTTGGCCGACAGGACGATGCGCCGGGATGTGACTGCTTTAACAAATGCTTGTTCTTCTAGCTTCGAAGCTACCGACAGAAACTGCTCCACCGCCCACAGCGATTCCACGTGCCAAATCAGCGTATCGGAACCGCAGGGTTTTGCTGTATGCCGCAGCGCCAGTCGGATGTTATTGGCCTGAATCGCGGCCACTTCCTGCTGCAAGTGGGAGTACCCAATATCGTTGTGGGAATGATGGATCAGATGAAAGGCATAGGGCTTCACGGGCAGAATATGGACCAACCGTCGAAGGGTGTCGCGTTCATTAAAAATCAACAGCAGCGAAT
>CANHYZ010000069.1 GCA_947464885.1 Flavobacteriales bacterium | reverse complement strand
CTACGATGCTGTTGAGCGCGCAAGAGGTACAATAGGTGAGGTTGTTGTTGAATTGGCAGTTGTGGCAGAAATTTCCGTTGCCCAATGTATTGGGACCACTTGAACTATTTGCGGAAGAAGCTAGTTCAGCGAATATATTGTTATTGAAGACCGCGCTGCTGAAATCGATATGGACATGAGAGAGAAAGATATTGTGATCGAATACAATTGGGTTGACTGCGGCGATATTTTCATTGTTGCCTATATGAATTGCAGCGACATTGTTTTGACCAGGAAAGGCCTGAAAGATGCAGTTTTGAAAGAGCAGGTTCGTGTCGTTATTGATGTAATCCAAAAAATTATTGAAGTAGCAATTTTGAAATACCAAGTCTTGTGCATTGTATTCAGATCCACCGCAGGATCCGCAACCCGCTGCGACGTTCGTGCGAACGGCAGCAGCATATTCGCTTTCAGGATTGAAGCGACAATAATCAAAAATGAGTTGACTTGCTCCGATGTCTGTAACGCTGACAAACTCGATTCCGCGGTAGATGGAACCTTCTGCACCGGTATTGAACGGAACGCGATTGCCGCAGCAGCCATCCAGTGTACCACGGATTTTAGTGCCGATACCATTCCAACCCGATCCGATCACGGTCAGACGCTTGTTGAAGCCACTATAGTTGTCAAAGGTGTAGGGTGTTGCAGATGCATGAATGAGCAGTGTATCATCGATTGCGGCGGCGTCAACGGCAGCTGTCAGCGATGAATACATGGCAGGACTGCCACCGAAATTGGAAACGGTGATGATGGTGGCATTCGCTCCCAGCGTCATACAGAAGAGAGCAGCAGAATAAAAGATTTTTTTGAACATGGTGGTTAGTTGAATTGGTTAATGCAAGGGCGCGTTAGCTCCCTTTTGCGCCAACGAAACTACCGGCCATCGATGGAGAGTGCAATAGCAAATTTTAGTGATGGCGCTTCGCTACTCGCCACTCGCCACTACCTCACCCCCACCACCTCCGGATACGGGATCAACGCCTCACAGATCCCCGCCACATGGTCTTTCATGATTATGGCCAGGCCCACGATGAGGGCTGCCGAGATGATGGCGATGGCCACGTTGTTCTTTTTGATTTCCTCCCATTCGTTGACGTGCGTGAGCTGGAAGAAGGTGAACACACCGCCGGCGATTACGAGCAAGGTGAACAGCACGCCTATGAACACAAACAGCGAAACGTATCCCAAGCTGTAAAGGATGTTCATGAACTCAAAGCTGTTTTGGTTCACAAAACGGATGGCGTTCAGGCCCGGACCAACCACCGAGGAGATCATCAGTGCCGTCGACAGAATCACGCCTACCTGCAAAGCCGCAAACGAAGTGTTCGCCTCGGTAATGCCCATGTTGCGCGAGAGGTAACGATTCAGAATATAATAAACGGCATACAACGAAGAGATGCCGATGATGAATGCGATGGCTGCTTGTACAAAGATGAAGAGGTGCATAGTACTATGGGTTTGTTAGTGTGATAAGCCAGTTGTCCATGTCGGTATGATCGGGGCTGATCATGCCCACACGGAATCCTTTGGCGGTAAGTTCTGTTGCAAAATGGCGTTGACCGTCGACGGTCTTGTAGTTGTTGCCCGCACCGGCCACGCCTATGCCGATGATGGAGTGCCCATAGGCTTCGCTCACCCAGACGGACGACGGTATGCCGAGCTTCGTGAGTATCGTATGACACAATACACTGCGCGTGTCGCAGTCGCCCTTGAGGTTGTGGACAAACTCATACGGGCTCTGTAATCCGGCTACGACGCCTGCCAAGCAAGGTCTTCCTTCGGCGTGGTATTCATTCATGAAATCATTGCCTTGTGACATGGCTTCTTCGCAGGTGCCGTCATGCAACAGATAGTATGGAATTTCTTGGATGAAGGTCACCACGGCCTCCGCAGTCTCTGTCGGGTTCAACCGCAAACTGTCACGCTGCGTTTGGAAGTAGTCCACGATGCTGTCGAGTTTCGCCTGATCGTTGCGCGCGAGCGATTGATAAATGCTCGTCCAATACGTGCGCACATCGCCGCGGGCTTCCACGCCGGCTAGCGCATTGTGCATGCGGTTCGATTGTTCGTATTGACTGAGCGTTGTGCTGTACTCTCCAAGATAACTGCGCTGTGAGAAGTCGTCCCAGTGCACTTCATGGTGGAAGAGACTATCGATTTTCTTATTACCGTCTTTGTCGGTCACCTCAATGGGAATGGGAGGTTCGATGGTCGTACGGCCTTCCGTCTTGCGCGACTGAAATAGTCGTTGCCAGTCGAGATGAAGATACTGCGCCCAATATCCAACCATACTCAACACAAAGAAGATTCCAATGAGTACACGCCAGATAGGCCGTGTTTGAATGCGCGATACAAACAAGCACAAGGTCGCAAACAACACACCGTAAAAGATAGGTCTTGGTGCTGCTAAAAAGGAGTGCACACAGGTCGCAACAGCAATCAGCATCAGCACCATAGTGAAGCATCTTACTTTCTCTTTTTTTCCGTTGGCATTAATACCATAGGGTGTTTTTGTACCCACGGCATTGGCGATAAGGCCAACGATGAGAATAATGCCGATTACCGGCATCCATTTCATGATGACTAACGCAAAAATGAATGCCGCAATATTTCCTCCGCAGCCGGAAGCTGTTCCGGGCGAGGCAGGTGCTGCTGTCGTTAGCGGTGGAGTAATTAACGGTTCGGAGAAAGCAGACGCCTGCGGCGTATAGTTTACCGTTGGCGGTTGAAACGTCGTGCCCGTAACCTGCGCCGGAGGCGCTCCGTTGGTCAAGGTGGGTTGCGGCGCCACCACCGTCGAATCAGGAATGGAGAAGCGAATGGTTCCGTTGATCTCTAGTGCGTCCATTGCCACGGCTTTTCCATTGGGATCCTTGATGGTAATCTCGGCGTCACTGCTTCCAACAGTATGCTGCCACATCACCACGTCGTAAATCGTTCCGGCAAATGCTTTCTTTTCAGGACCAACCAATATAACATGCGTGCCCTGCTTCCCTGGCAATCGAAACATCGACTTTTTGGGCAGCTGGGGGGCGAAATAAAAATCGAGCACGCGCTCTTCTTGCACGTTGCGCGCTGCAAGGCGCTTTACAGGCGTTACCTCGAGCCACACCCAGTCCAGTTCTTTGAACGTATGAGTGCCCGCAGCGCTCGTCACCTTGCCACCGCGATACACGCCACGGTAGGTGCCTTCAAAATGGAGATATGTTCCTGCCGGCTTCACTGCTTGAGCGTGGTCTTGCTTTCGTTTATAACTGTCTGTACCAATTGTACTTCTACTCGGCGATTCATCAATCGGCCTTCCTCGGTACTGTTGTCGGCTTTCGGTTCTTTGTCGCCCTTGCCAATGGCGGTAAGGCGATTGGCCTCAACCCCCATCGATATGATCACGTTGCGCACGGTTTCCGCTCTGCGCTGCGAAAGCTTCAAGTTGGATTGAACAACGCCGACGTTATCGGTGTGCCCAATTACAATGGCGTCGAGCTCCGGTGTGTCGATGAGGTGCTGTGCGAGTTGTTGAATATCGCTCAATGATGTCGGAATCAAATTCGCGCTGTTGGTGTAGAACTGAACGTTAGGCAGCACCACCGGCTTGAAAACGGTCTGTTTTGTAGAGTCGACCATCTGAATGGTGTCGGTTTTGAAGAGCGTGAGGGTGTCCACGCGTTCTTCTATGCGATCGACATACACCGTGTCGTGTATAACAGTAGTTCCGCTTTGAGGTCGCCCACCTTCTTGGCACTGGCGAAGCATTCCAAGGAGCACAAACAACAACGGAATGATAGCCAAGAACCCACATCCGCGACGACCACAACCGCCCGGCATGCCGCCCCCTAAACTGCGAAAAGGCGAACAGCCACCTCTCGACATCAGCGAAGGACTAGGAGCAGCCGAAATGACAGGTGAATCCGTAGCAGTTGTATTTTCCATTCGTGCATTCGTGACCCCATGCACAACAGGCGAAGCCTGCACACTAGTTACAGCTGAAAAACTATCCGGAACTACATCCTTTATGATGTCGGGAATTTCCTCCACCACAGCCACAAATCCATGTGCCTTTAATCGACCATGTCTGCGACCGTTCTTTTCGGCCATGAAGGTCCACACGCGTTGTTGCACCACATCCTCATCTGTCCATTGTAACGTCAGTTCTTTCAATGTTACACGCTTGGCTGAGCCGACTCCAAATACGAGCTCAATGCCTTCGGTGATTTTGCGCTGCAGATACGGCTGTGAAGGATTCCGTGTGGCTACTTCATACGATGCGAAGTCGATTTCCTGAGGGCGCTCCAAAACAAATCGCGGTTGTAACTCCACATCCGCCGTATTCATGTGCGCATAAATAGGAGTCGCCTTACCCGTTTCAAACTGGGCATGCAGGGTTCCGCTATAATATTTCACAATTTGCGACATGCTTATAGAGTCTTCAATCGTTCGAGGAAGACTGCTTCCGGTTCTAATGTGTATTGTGTTTGTTCTTCGATACTGCGGGTATTAAAGGGAGCGTCGACCCAAGCCTTATGGGGTAGAATGCTTTCGGTCAGTCCAAACCTGTTTTGTTGCATGCGACGTGATTGCTCAAGCGTCATGGCGTAGTGCGTTTCTATTTGGCGCACAAGCATGTCGCGGTTCAACTTCGCGTATTGAAAACCGCTCCCCTTGCGCAGGTGCCACAGCATGAAAAAGGGCAACAGAAAGCAAGCGCCCGTGAACCATATGGAGAAAGCACCTACGGGCGATTGCGCCAACTGCTGGTAGACGTAAATGGGGGAATGGTCAGACTGTAAGTTGGCTAGCAGTATGCGATTCTGCTCGCTGGTCATATTGGGGTGATTGGCTTTGAATTCGCTCATTACTTGTGCACGACGTTGCACGCTGATATTTTCAGCTTCCGAATAACCAATGAGAGCAGCCATGGGCAGAGCAACCACGAGCGACATCAAGGCGATGATGAACATACGGAAAAGAATGGAGAAAATCTGTCCCGAATTCTGTCGCTGCACCGGACGGTGACCGAGCGAAGCCGAGGTCTGTTGATCTGGCAGCTCCGGTGCCCGAGCGGAGTCGAGGGCAGGTTCCTGAGCGAAGTCTGCGGCGGGATGAATCGGCAGAGAAACCATCGTAATCAGCGCAATGCGCGTCACTACCGAAACGATATACCCGACCAAAAAACCACCCAACACACCAATGGCATAGGAGTCGGAAAGCTGATGCATGAACCGCACGCCGGCCGCTGCGCTGAGCAGACACGTCAGTAAATACAGGCGCGCGGCCCAGGTATACTGAGCGCGTTCAGCGGCACCGATTTGGTTCCAGATGTCTTTATTCAGTCCGAATACAACGAGCATTAGGCCGTGGTGTTGGGATCGTTTTCGGTGTAGTGCGCTTGCGGATTCTGGCTGACCTGGTTCATCTTGATTTGTTCCCACGAACCGATGATGTGTTGATTGATGCGCCCAAGTGCTTCAAGCTTTGCCTCTTTGTCCTTCTTCGCTTTTTCGACTTCGAGGTAGCGGTACTTCTCCATGTGGATTATACCGTTGGTGCCTTGGTAAATGTGGTCTTCTTTTAAAACACCATTCTCGACATTCATCAAATAGTTCTGGTTTTCTACCATGTAATCATAAGGACCTTTCGTAAGCATCATCTTGAAGAAAATAGGTCCCATTTCGATGCAGAGGATGACGAGGAAAATAATCCACGGAATGACGCCGCCCACTTCGTGACTGATTTGAATGCGCTTGAGCAATCCGCTGTAAGTATGAGCGCTCTCTTCGTTTTTCTTATACTCGGCTCTGAGCTCGTCGTCGAGGGCACGAATGTCGTTGGACGTCTTTTCGAGTTCCGATTTCCAGGTGTTCATGTCTGTCGCTTTCAGGGCTGCGAACTTCTCTTTCTCGGCCATCTTGTCGTCGATGTTTTTCTGCAATGCCTTGGCAACCGGACCTTCGCCATAGGCGCGTTTGTCTTGCATTTCCAAACGCTTTTTCTCCACAAGCTCATCGATTTTGTCATCGTAAACTTTTAACTCGGTTTCATACGATGCGAGTTTTCTTTCGAGTTCTAATTTGTCTTTTTCGAGAATGGCTTTGCGCTGAGCGAAGAGCGAGTCAGACTGCATGTTACGCTCTTGCGTATACGTCTTTTGGAACTTATCCAGTTCGTTGTCGATCTCGGATTTCAATATGCGGATTTCAAGAGGTGCTGAAATCGCAAAACCTAGGATAAGCGCTATGATGATACGCGGAAAGGCCTGCATGACTTCGCGCCAAGTCACCGTGTCGGTACCATCGCCTTTACCTGTGCTCGACACGATGAAACGGTCGAGGTTGAAAATAATTAGACCCCAAGCGATTCCGAAGAGTACGGTGCCCATCAGGAATCCGATGCCGGCCGCTTCTTGTTGGTCCATCGCATAGGCTTTTGGTCCGAACGCCGTGAAGAAAGCGAAGCCGCCTGAAACCATCGCTAGCGCTCCGGTACACAACACGATGCCTCCGATACCGGCGTATTTCACGCGATCCTGCATGGGAGATTTCATCAGGAAGTGTTCGTCGGCACCTGCACACCACCACAGGAAGCGGGTTGTCTTGGAAGGAGTAGAGTAGGGTATTGCGGTCATAGCTTATGAGTGTTGTAGGAGTATAGGATTGTAGGATTATAGGGTGTCGCGGAACGTTTTCAGGTTTGGTTCGTCGTTGATACTGTTCAGTTGTAAGTTGTATGAAGCGAGGTTCAGTGTTGCTTTTGACTGCATGTGCATTACAATGCGCGGAGTATTTGCCTTTTGTAGCGTTGTACGTTCTAGTTCCCTCGCTACTTGAGCATGAATAGCGGGTATTGGCGTTGTTGCGCTTACTTCGGGCATTCGACGCTCTGAGAGCTTGCGCACCGCGAGTTGTAGGCACTTCGACTTGGGCCAACTGACCCACCAGCGAAACTGCCATACGCGGATGGAAGTGCACGACTCGTTACCCACTGCTCCAAACGATTGTCCCTTGCGTAGCACGAACAGATTTTTCAGTAGTGAAAATTTCCTGGGCTGCTCACGCGGGTTACGATATCGCACCAGCGCCCATCGCATACCCGCTTCGAGCACAGACACCTCAAAGGGTTGACTGTGCCAAACGGCGATTGGGGTGTTGTGGTGATGCATAAGGGCGAAGATAGGGTGCGAAAATGATTTTTCAGTGAATCAGCTTTTCTTCCTCAATAGCACGTGTTCCGCCCAAAACTGTTTATTCAACGCATACTCCTTCGCGGGTTGTCCCTTCTGCGCAAATGGTCGCGCATAATTACCCGGGAAGGCGGTGATGATGGAAAGGCCTTTCGATGTTTCGCTTGCGACGACGCAGAAATCAGCAGTTAACTCCAGCTGATCGACAAGTCCAACTTCAATCGTAAAACCTTCGCGTATCTCATGTACAAGATCCTTTTCGGAAAGGGAACGTTTTTGCATGATTCCCACAGTCCCTGCCATTCTGCCATTGGTTAGTGTATAGGTGAAAACAATGGTGCTCGGAGGTTGCTTAATCACGGTAACAGAAGAAGTTTTTTGCAGAAAGAGAAGCAAGTCATCCGGTGTCTCAAATGTGCTTTTCATAAAATAACTTCCGGCCAGTGCGCCATCACCAAAATGCCTTTCCAGATGGCGGCGGCTTGAGGGGGTGAGGTAGAATTCTTTCGGCATACTAAGCAATGATAGAGTAATTTTTTTTGGTCGGATGAATCTCTTTTGATAGACGCATCAACTTCCAATTATGCTTGGCAACATTTTTAGAGAGTTTTATTTTTTGTTGCCAAGGTTGGCAACAATTATCGATAAATTAGAAAAATGTTGCCAAACCGAAAGCTGGTTTCTACAAGATAAACTCCAAATAATTGTCGCGGTCAATCTGCTGAACTTCTACGCCGGAATAGCTATTCCTGAAGCCGGAAGGTGTTTTCACTTTTTTCGTGGATGAATACTTGATTTCAAAAGCGCGCAATTCGCCATTTTCAAATTCAATCCAATCGATTTCCTGTTGCTGGTAGTTCCGCCAGAAATAAAAATTGGCGAGTGATCCCGAATAGCGCAACTTTTTGATGCGCTCACTGACGATATAGCTTTCCCAGAGAATTCCTGTCTCCTTGCGCAGGCCTAGCGGACGAAAATCGTTGATTACCGCATTGCGAATGCCATTGTCGAAGAAATACCACTTGGCACTTTTGGAAATTTCTTTGCGCGCATTGGTGCTAAAGGCGGGTAGCTTATACAGAATAAATACCTTGCTCAGCAAATCAAGATAGCTTTCCACTGTTGCTTTGTTCATGCCCAGCTGATTGCCAAGTTCTGTATAAGAAACTTCGGATCCTGTTTGATAGGCAATTAAACGCAGCAGGGAAAGAATCTTATCGGAAAGTCGAATACCCGAAAAGGCAAGAATATCCTTCAATAGATAGGATTGAATCAGTTGACCGAGATAGGCCGATTTGGAAT
>CANHYZ010000068.1 GCA_947464885.1 Flavobacteriales bacterium | reverse complement strand
CATAAGCGATTTCAGGATCGGGATTAGCCATGGCAAACACAATCGGGTTCGAGGCCATTGTGCGCAGCGTATCGGGCGTAATGAGGTTGGGTTGCGACAGACCTAAAAACACATCCGCACCATTCAATGCATCCGCCAACGATGCGTATTTATTCTCCGAAGCAAAGCGCATTTTGCGATTGTCAATGTCGGTGCGCTCTTTATGAACCAAGCCTTTGGAATCGAACATGTATACGTGTTCCTTCCTCACGCCGAGTATTTGCATCAAATCAACACACGAAAGCGCAGCAGCACCTGCACCACTCACGACAACGCGCACATCTTCGATTTTTTTACCTGCAATTTCCAAGGCATTGATAAGCGCAGCACTCGAGATGATGGCTGTGCCATGCTGGTCGTCGTGCATGATCGGAATGTCGAGCGCTGCTTTGAGTTTTTCCTCAATTTCAAACGCCTCCGGAGCTTTAATGTCTTCCAGGTTGATGCCGCCAAACGTGGGTGAAATATTCTTAACGGTATTCACGAATTCATCGACGTCTGTTGCCTTGACTTCAATATCCATCCCGTCGATGTCGGCGAAAATTTTGAAGAGCATGCCCTTTCCTTCCATCACGGGCTTGCTGGCTTCCGGACCAAGATTGCCCAGTCCAAGAATGGCCGTTCCATTCGAAATAATGGCCACCAGATTTCCCTTGGCTGTGTATTTATAGACGTCTTCAGGGTTTTCAGCAATGGCCAGCACAGGCTCCGCTACACCGGGTGAGTAAGCCAACGCCAGGTCGCGCTGCGAGCTGTGTGGTTTGGTGGGGATGATTTCCAACTTCCCTTTGCGGCCGGATGAATGGTAATCCAGGGCTTCTTTCTTGCGAATCTGACTCATATAAAAACAAATAGGGGACGAAGATAATCGTCCCCTATGCTCACATCCGTAGGATGAATGTCATTACTTACTCACCACAAGGCGTTGAACGTTCGAGCTAACGCCTGCTTCAATCAACTGACAGAAGTAAACACCATTCTCGAAGCGTTCGCCATCCAGCATGATAACGCCTTCTTTTGCAGTCAATGTTTTGTTTTCCACCATACGACCGAATTGATCATAGATGATAAATTGGCCATCGGTAGGGTTCGTCGGAAACGAAAAGCGCAGAGCCGACATATCAGTCAAAGGGTTGGGAGCAATGCTCCAAAGTGCTGCTGTGTGAATTTCATCTACCGCGATGATGCAGGCTTGGTCAACACAAAAATTGACATCGTAGCATAATTGGTAGCTGCCATCATTGGGGTCGTACCAGCAATAACGAACAATGCTCTGCCCCGGATTTCCGTTGTGACGGTACTTACAATAGAATGATGACGACGTGTCGCCATCAGCGAGCGTTACGATTTCGGTTGAGAGTTCATAGTCTGTTCCCCAAGGGCCGCAAATTTCACCCCAGCAGAATTGATGATCTGCGCCGGCAACCGTCGACAGAATTTCTCTGGTGCAACGGATGTCGCGACCTGTTCCTGAAATATTGATTACATCCCAATGCGCACTCAACACTTCGGTCGTGTTGCTTGATGTGCCTAAAACGGTATTGGTTTCATCACTTAACTCAACGAACTGTGCCGCGGCAAAAATGGATGACAATAGACCAATAGAAAGGAGTATGTGTTTTTTCATCGTGTAGTATTTGAATAGTCAAATGTAAGTCGCGGTTGCATCAACTCATTCGAAGGCGTCGAGCAAACTAGGTGATTCTTGGATTTTCGGAGGTTGAAAGAAATTACTTCAACTTCAGCAGTTGCTCGTGAATTTCCTCTTCATCACCGGGAGTATAGCCCACGTGCTGCCATACAATTTCTCCTTTTCCGTTGAGCAAGAATGTGTGAGGTGGTGAATTCACGCCCATGGCTTGCGAAAAGGTTTTGTTGACGTCCGACAGGATTTCGTATTCCCAGGCTACGGAGTTCACGTACGGTTTAACGCTGTTCACGGTGCGTTGGTCATCAATGGTGATGGCGTAAATCTTTACACCGGTTTCTTCCTTCCATTGATCGTAATACTCCGCGTAGGTGTTGAGTTCCTTCTTGCAGGGGCTGCACCAGGTCGCCCAGAAGCAAATCAGCATGGGCTTGCCGTCGTTGGATAGTTTCGCCGTTTCAACGGTGTTGCCATCCATATCTTTTAAGGTGGTATTGGGGAGCGATGAGGTTTGTGCGAAAACAGCGGCACTCAAGGCAACTGCGCAAAGGGTAAGGAAGATTTTTTTCATGGAATTATGTTGGGCTCGGCGCTTTTCAAGGAGCGTACCAAAGTTAATGCTCTCTGACCATTACGCGAACGGTTTGAATAGATTCCGGCGTGGTTAAGGTGACTAAGTAAATGCCGCCATCCCAGTCAGCGGTGTTCACGTCGATGTTTGTTTCAAAGCCGCTGAGTTGCCTGCGGTGGCAAAGTCGACCCGACACATCGGTAATGGAAAGCTCAGCGAACGCGTGTGCTGCAGGACGCGCAATGTGCAAGACATGATCCGCCGGATTCGGGAAGCAATTCAACCGGGTGGTGCTTTCATTTGGAATACCGAGAGAAGATCCCGACTCAAATCCAAACTGAAGGAATGCGGGGGTGTTGGGCGTTTCGGACAAATTGTATGAACCGTCGTAATAGAAAAGTTCCGCGTCGGTTGAAAGTGAATCGTACATGCTGAAGAACTTACAGAAACCGTCGAAACCACCATACTGACTTCCATGCAAACCGTCGCCGTTTGAATCATACAGGAAGAACGAATAACAACCCGCAGCAGGCAACGCGAATACGCCGGAGATAAATTCATAAGGAATATCGTAACCACCGCCATTGTATAGCACAGAGTCTTGATTGTCGCGTATTTCCCAGCTCACCTCATCGGGGTAATTATCTAAGGCGAGTTCGAGTTTAACAAGTTCTTGCGCGTAGCCCAATGTAGCTTGTGTCAGCAATGAATCGTTTGTGGTATTCACGTTATCATCAATCAGTGCAATGCGAATAGGATCATCGTTCACCAGTGAAATGCCTTCAAGCAAGAGCGTATCGGACGCGTAGGTTTCGAGTTCGCCACTCCAGGAATAGGGGCCAAAGTTGGCGCCTCCTGTAAGGGCAATGTTTGCTTGAGTGAGCGTGGTTGTACCGAGATTTTTGATGACCACCTGAAGATCGATGCTGTCATTTCCGCAGCTGCGATAAACCACCGGAGAAAATATCGCAGGGTCGTATCCTTCGCTGATGGTTTGGCAGCTGTTGGAAATCACTGCTTCTTCAAGCTCATAATAACTCAACGCATCCGCAAAACGAATGATACGGTCGGGACAAACAATCACGATAACCGGCAGATAGTTGAGCCCGATACCCGAGGCAATCATGCTACTGTCAATCACAGGTAGGTTGGAATTCTCTACCCAGTTGCCATAGGTGTCGGTGGCAGGATTTCCGCTAATCGATGCAGGACCGGAAAGTTGAGCAACCGAATTTGTTGACTCACTTTCAATGCGCCAAACTTCACAAACATTCGAACCCTCAGGACCGTAATTGGCGGCAAACGTTTCCAGTGTTTGTTGCTGATAGTACTCCCAGGATTGACTGTCCCAGGTGGCAAAGCAGAATAACACGACGGTTTTTCCCTCGTCTAATACAGGGTATAGCGAATGGCTGTTGCCGTTAATGTCGCTTACTGTAAAGTCAAACATCAACTCACCATCCTGAATCTGGGCTTGCCCTGTGGCCAGCGTTAGCAGGCAAGCAAGACTGAATATACTGCGCATCATTTTCACGGTTCGAATTTACAGCATTCGTGGTGATTTAACCAACAGGCAACTCCACCGGCAGCTGCCCTGAATTGAGTCGGTTTGATTTACATTTGATGCCAATCTAAAACCGTGATGAATCGGACCAAAACACTCATTTTTATTGGTGTGCTCGCAAGTTCACTGGCCAATGCCCAGGAAACACCTCCTGCGACAGAGAATAAAGGACAGTTGCATGGCAACGTTCAGGCGTTGTTTCAAAATTACAATCCCGATGACGCTATCGGTGCACAAGTCCCCGACGCCAAGGCGGCCATGAATACCTTCGGTAATTTCACCTACACCTATGGTGGATTGACAGCAGGTCTGCGTTTTGAATCGTATCAAAATGCCATTCTTGGATTCCCGAACCGATTCAAAGGCTCCGGAATCGGTAGCCGTTATGTGCGCTACAGTGCCGACAATTTCGACATCACCGTGGGTAATTTCTACGAGCAGTTCGGTAATGGATTAAGCTTCCGAACGTATTGGGAACCGAACCTGGGTATCGACAATGCAATGGACGGTATACGCATCATCTTTAAACCCTTCAAGGGTGTTGCCTTAAAGACTATTTACGGTCAGCAGCGATTTGATTTCGATAGTCGAATCATCAATGGAGCCGGTATTGTGCGCGGTATCGATGGTGAGGTCAGCATGAATGAAGCATTCGCTTCGCTTGCGGAGAAGCCACTCAAGGTTACCGTAGGCGGGAGCTTTACAAGTAAGTATCAGGCAGGACAAACCTTTGAGCGGGATTCAACAGTGTTCACCTTGCCCAACAACGTGGGTGCAACTACCGGACGTTTGGGGCTGGTGTACAAGAACTTTCAGTTTACCGGAGAATATGTTGCCAAGATCAATGATCCTAATGCCGACAATGGCTACATCTTCAAGAAGGGAGAAAGTATTTTCATGAATGCGGCCTTTAGTAAGAAGGGTTTCGGTATAACGGCCAGTGCGAAGTATGTCGACAATATGGCCTTCCGCAGTGATCGCGATGCCTTGTTGTTTGATGTGCCGATCAACTTCTTGCCGGCCATCACGCGTCAGCATACCTATAACCTGGCGGCAACATTATATCCCTATGCTACCGTGCTCAACGGAGAGGTGGGCGTCAGCGGAGAATTGTTCTACAATTTCAAAAAGGAAAGTCTGCTCGGCGGTAAATATGGAACCTATGTTTCGCTCAATGTCGCAGCGGTAAATAGTTTGGATACCACTCACGTGGGCGGCACCGAAGAGCTCATTAATGGCTACGAAGTCAATTCGTATGGCTTCGGCGACACGAAATATGTGCGTGATGTAAACCTCGAGATTCGCAAAAAGATTAACAAGAGCTGGAATGTGAATTTCGTTCACTACTACTTCGAGTTTAACACGCTCGTTACACCGGTTACTCAAGACTTCAAAGGAATTGTCTACGCACACATCGATGTCGTGGATATCCAATACAAAATCAAACCCAAGCACAGCGTGCGCATGGAGTTGCAGTCGCTACTCACTGAACAGGATAAGGGCAATTGGGCTACCGGTTTGGTTGAATACACCTTCTCACCGCACTGGTCATTCGCCATAATGGATCAATACAACTATGGCAATGAAGATCCCGAGAAACGCGTGCATTATCTCTACGGTAACATCGGCTATTCGAAAGGTGCCAGCCGCTTGATGGTTGGTTACGGCAAGCGCCGCGCGGGTATCTTCTGTATTGGCGGCGTATGTCGCGCTGTCCCTGCTTCAAATGGTATTGAAATTAATTTGACTTCTAGTTTCTAAAAACGATGAATATGCAACGTAAATATTCCTGGTTGCCGATAGTTGCGCTTTTTGCGCTGTATAGTTGCGACAAAATTGATAATCCGATAGCGGATAAATTTCGGTATCTCGAGGAGCTCTACGGTCCGGCACCGGTGTTCGCTCCCGAAGGAACACCACATCAGCGAGTACTGTTGGAAGATTTCACAGGACACGATTGCGGGAACTGCCCGAATGGACACGTCGTTGCAGCCAATTTGCAGGAGACGTATAATGAGGACTTAGCTGTTGTAGCGGTTCACGCAGGTTCATTGGCTCAGCCGCTTCCACCGGAGTTTCCCGATGACTGGACAACAGAAGAGGGCGGGTATTATCTGCTCACGCAGGTCGGTCAGGATATCATGCCCAAAGGACGTGTCAATCGTTTACCCGGCGCATCTACCATTCACTCACCATCGGCATGGACCGCCAAAGTTGGTGAAGCGATTACTCAGGTGCCTGCGATGAATATGCAGATTGAGGCCGATTATCAGGCAACGAATCAGCACTGGAATGTGCACGTATTCTCGGAGTGGTTTCAAAATCTTTCCGGCGATTATCGTCTCGTCATTTTGCTCACTGAGTCCGGTATTGTAGCGCCGCAACTATGGTATGGCAACGATCCGGAGTTTATCGAAGAGTATGATCATGAGCACATGCTGAGAGCAAGCGGCAGTGGTGCAACCGGTTTTGTTGTTGCAACGAATCCTCAGGGCGGACAGACGCTCACCAATAGCTATACGTTCAACTGGAATTCGGAGTGGAATCCGGATAGCTGCGAAGTGGTGGCCTTCATCACCGAAGGAGATAACGGTCGCGTATTGAATGTGGCGAAAACCAAATTGATTCCATGATGCGCTATTTCTGCTTTGCTCTTCTTTGTGCGTTGAGCGTAACGCTTACTGCACAACAGGAAACCGGTTCTTCACGACGCAATTTCAAAGGCGGATTGGTCGCCGGTGGTGTCACTTCCCAAATCAGTGGTGACGGCCTTGGAGGTTGGGATAAATTCGGATTTACGGCCGGTGCCTGGGTGTCGGTTCCTTTTACAGAACAACTCTCCGCAACGATGAGTATGAAGTTCATCAACAAGGGCAGCCGCACCAAGCTGGATACACTTACCTACAACACGTTTGGTTACTACTTGAATTATGTAGAGGTGCCAATCTGGTTGTGCTATTCGGTTTCAAAGAAGGAGCCCGGTAAAATGGTCGTGAATCTCGGACCATACGCCGGCTATCTATTCAACCAAAAGATTGTAGCCAATGGATTTGATTACCCGATAAATCCGCAATTTGAAAGTATCGATATCGGAATTGAAGCGGGTGTTTCATTTTGGGTAACGCCCAAGTTCAGTGTGAACTTCATGACGTCTACCTCCGTGTTGCCTACGCGTCCGAATCCTTCTCAAGTAAATCCTTTGAGCTACTATGAAAAGGGCAACTACAATCAGACATTGCAGTTGACCTTTTGTAAGGGATTCTAGTCCTACGGTTTTTTGAAGTAATTGAACGATTGCTGTTCGACCCGCTTTCTGAATTCAGCGTATGGACCGCTAGTGAAATCGCTCACTTCCTTCACCCACGCATTGATATCTCCCTCCGCATTGTTGAGCGCATTGGTAGCATTGGTGCCATTCGCATATTCATTGATGTGACCAAAGGCCGTGTACAGTTTAGACTGCAGCGTGTGCGAATCATCGTTGATTCCTTTTTGATCCTCCTTGCCGAATAACCTTTCCTCAAAGGCATTCATCTTTTTATCCAGTGAATCCATGGCGGCTTCCATATCTTTTTTCAGACTATCTTCTGCAAATGTCAATGCACTTCGCACCAGTCCGATTGACTTGTGTGCGTCGCGTAGTTGCTGCATGGCTTCTTCCGTTGATGTCGACAGCTGCTGAGCGCGCTTGAGTAGTTCGTTGTAGCGCACATAGTCCTCATTCGTCCAGGTAACATCAGGCTGCATCTCCACGCGCAGTTGCGTGCTGTCCTTCCAGGTGTTGAATTGATAGATTACCTTGTAGGTGCCCGGAGCAACTTGTGGTCCGTTGCCTTCCTCGTCGTCATCTTTTTTAGGGTCTTCTTTCGAAGGGAAACGAACGCCACGCGTGTCAAACCACCAGCCCACGACATTGAGGCCCGTATCAGGCTCATGCTTCAACATACGAATGGTATCGCCTGCAAGCGTCAGGATATGGATGGTGACCTTCTTGTCTTTTTCATCCTTCTTGTCTTTGGCTGTTTCATCTTTTTTGTCTTCCTCCTTTTTTCCTTTTTTGGAATTATCTGCTCCCTTTTCTTTTCCCTCTTCTTTTTTATCGACGTTGAAATAGTAACACAGTTGACCACGGGTTTGTTTGTTCTCACCGGCGAAGTATGTATCCGCTGGGAAACGCTCTCCGGCAGGTTGTTGCCATGCGGAAATGAAGGCGGTAGGTGAAGGCATTGCGCTCAGTTTAGGCTCAAACGCTTTTTCCCCGAATGCTGCGTAAAGACGCAGTGGCTCGATGTTGTCGAGCACATAGAGCGCTCTTCCAAAGGTGCCAATCACAAGATCACTTTCTCTTGGGTGAATTTTCAAATCTTGTGTTGCTACCGAAGGATAGTCGTGTGTCCACTTCATCCACGAACTGCCGTAATCAAAAGAAACATACAAGCCATGTTCGGTGCCCAGGAAAACCAGCTTAGGTTGTTGCGCATCTTGAACAACGCTCAGGCAATGACCGTTCACTTGCATGGCACTCACTTTATTCATCCACGATTTACCATAGTCTGAGGTATAGAACAAATAGGGCGAACGATCACCTTGGCGGTAATTGTTGACCACCACCCACGCTTCACCGGCATTAGCGCCAAGGGTAATTTGTGGAATCCAAGCGCCTTTGGGAAGGCCTTTGATTGAAGGCGAAAGATTGGTCCAGGTAGCTCCGCCATCGCGCGTG
>CANHYZ010000067.1 GCA_947464885.1 Flavobacteriales bacterium | reverse complement strand
CTCCAAACAATTGGCTGGTCAAACATCCAAAGCGTTGAGTCTTGTTGCAGATAGACTAACGAGTCACAAACGCCCTGTAAGTCACTTTTGAAAAAACGAACACCATGAAAAGCAAACACACGGTCACGGCCTAAACTGTCCGGCAATGAATTCAAAGTGTCAGCATGCATGAAAAGTGTGTCATCATCGTAAGCCTGTGTGAGTAAGGCATGGCCCGTGACAAAACTCCACTTCGTTGTTTCAAGATGTTTACCGTAATCACCCGAAATCACCATGGATTCCGTGGTATCTCGGATATGCACGTTGCCGAAAACTTCACCCAGATTGGTTACTCCGTTGTAGTAAATGCTGTCGCCAAAAAGGATGGTTGAACCATCCCTGATGCGTGCCCGTTTACCGAAACGCGATTCATCCTTGCGCGAATCGTAATATCCATTCTCGCAATAAATCACCGTGCTATCACCCGTTATCGTTGTAGGCCCGCGGAAATAAGTCATCTCCGATCCACTGTTGTATTGCATGGTATCGCACGTTACCACGTAGTTCGGATTCTTCAAAATGACTTGGCGCTTGAAATGAAAGGTTTCTGTTGCACCGAAGTAGGTGCCATTCTTACTGGTCAGGACATTCTTGTTGACCGACGAAACAAT
Organism: Flavobacteriales bacterium; assembly: GCA_947464885.1. Lineage (GTDB taxonomy): Bacteria > Bacteroidota > Bacteroidia > Flavobacteriales_D > Sanyastnellaceae > JAIBBG01. Next base: position 7,953 of record CANHYZ010000067.1, on the reverse strand, counting down.
TTTGCCTCCACCCTGATAAACGGCAACTTCGCTGTCTACGGCGTAGGTTAAAAATCCTGTAGTTAAAGTCATGTCCTTATCACGGAGCACGACATGTTCTCGCAATGTCGCCACCTTAGAAGCACGATCAAAGTGCAGAAAATCCGCTGACACCGTTCCGCCTGAAGCGTCCAGAATTTGGATTTTTCCGAAGGCGTCGAAGTCATCGTTTGCAAATAGATACGCACTGTCGCAAAAGAAAGTTGTACCCTCCAATTGCAGATGAACATGGCCAATTAAACGTTGCGCATCGACTTGCGATTTATCGTAGCGAAGCTCATCGGTATGAATCAGCTTTACTCGCTGTGGTTGCGACTGCGCGCGCAGCATGAAGCACAAGAACAATCCTAAAAACGTGAGTACGATTTGAGTTACTTTCATACGCTCGCAAGTATAACGCGTTGCATGGCGCGTCAACGAAACTGTATCCTTCCTATTGCGCAACCGCAGCATGCTCCTTGGAACGCAAAATCGTTTGCGAACGATCAGGCCCTACGCTTACTACTGTAATTGGAATCTCCAATGCCTTCTCCAGATAAACGATATAGTCGTTTAAGGCAGCGGGCAAATCCTGCGATTTGCGCATGCCGGTGAGATCAACATTCCATCCCGGCAGTGATTCGTAAACCGGAGATACCTTTTGAGCATCAATGTCAAACGGTAAGTCTTCCACCATGCCTTCGCCTGTGCGGTAGTGCGTGCACACTTGAATGGTATCAAACTGACTCAATACATCAGCCTTCATCATGATGAGCTGTGTAACGCCGTTAATCATGCAGGCATAACGCATGGCAGGCATATCAATCCAGCCGCAGCGACGCGCGCGGCCCGTAGTCGAACCAAATTCATTACCAACCTTGCGCATGTTCTCCCCTACTTCGTCATTCAGCTCTGTTGGAAACGGACCACTACCCACACGTGTCGTGTAAGCCTTGAAAATTCCGATAACTTCACCTACTTTATTGGGAGCAATACCCAAACCCGTGCATGCGCCCGCAGCAACGGTATTTGATGACGTTACAAAGGGATAGGTTCCAAAGTCGATATCCAACATTGAACCCTGTGCGCCCTCTGCCAGAATTTTTTTACCTGCCTTCAACGCCTGGTTGATGAAGTGTTCGCTGTCAACAATCGTTAGCGCACGTATCTCTTCCACTCCTGCCATGAATTCCACTTCCATCGCATCGAGCTCCGCGCGATCCAACGTGAAGTAGGACTCAAATCCTTTGAGCAGATGCAGGTGCTTTTGCTTGAGCGCTTCATAGCGCGACTTGAAATCGCTCGCCATCACATCGCCTATGCGAAGGCCGTTACGACCGGTTTTATCCATGTAGCTCGGCCCTATACCCTTTAAGGTAGAACCGATTTTCGCCTCTCCTTTGGATGCTTCACTGGCGCGATCCAGTAATCGATGCGTTGGTATGATGACATGCGCCTTGCGAGAAATCAACAAGCGCTCGCGCACCGGTACGTTTTTCGCCTTAAGGGCATCCAGCTCTTTGGCGAAAACAACCGGGTCGATCACGACACCGTTGCCTACAAGGTTAGTCACATGCGTATGGAAAATCCCGGAAGGGATGGTGTGCAATACGTGCTTGGTTCCTTCGAATTCAAGTGTATGACCGGCATTCGGCCCGCCCTGAAAGCGTGCAATGATGTCGTATCGTGGTGTGAGTACATCCACCAATTTTCCTTTGCCCTCATCGCCCCATTGCAATCCGAGCAGTATATCTACTTTGTTGTTCACGGTAAAAAAAAAATGACACGCGAAAGTAGCGCGAAAATCATTGCTGTTTTCTGCGTCCATAGAAATTGAGCGAGTGATGCTCGATTTCTATTCCGAAAATCTCTTCCAGCGTTGATTTGATGCTCTGAATTCGGGGATCACAAAACTCCAGCACCTCATTGGAATCCGTAAGAATAATGTGATCATGCTGCTGGTTCTGGTAGGCGCGCTCATAATGGGCTGTGGTTTGACCAAATTGATGCTTTCGAACCAGGTTGCAATCAATGAGCAACTCGATGGTATTGTAAAGCGTTGCGCGCGAAACCCTGTACTTCTTGTTTTTCATGCGCAGATACAGCGCCTCAACATCAAAATGCCCCTGAACCTCATAAATCTCATGCAGAATAGCAAAACGCTCCGGAGTTTTTCGATGCTTGTGCAGTTCGATGTATCGCGTAAAAATTTCTTTGACGCTTTCTTGAATGGTCTTTGCTGTGAGCTTCATAGTAGTCTAAAACGATGCGAAAGATAACGCCGATTAAAAAAATGGATAACCTAGCCTTCTAATCGCAAACAGCTTGTAGTTTATTTTTTTGCTTTTTAAAGAATTTAAAATAACTTCGGTTATCATTTCGCCACGATCCTACAAACAATGAATCGCAGACAATTCAATAAAATTCTTTATAGATGAAATTCCGAATATCATTTTTTTTTATTATTTCAGGGTTGACCTATTCACAACCGAGCTTTAGTCAAAGGATGATTAATGTGCAGTTGTTTTCCAGTCAGCCAACAGAATTGCAAGCTTATGCTGGTGAAGACGTTTACTGGGATGGTACATCGGTCGTTTTAGGTGGAACAAATTCTGCTCTAGGTGGAACAGCTCCTTATGAATTTGATTGGAGTCCAATAACGGCTCTCGATAATCCATACGCTGCCAACCCTCAAATTATATCTTCTCCAGACGCTCAATACATATTGAATGTAATAGATGGAAGAGGTTGCTCAGCGTCTGATAGTGTCCTTACAATTTCATCTAATCTGCATTCTGTGGCCTCCGGTTATGTGAAAATTTTTCCAAACCCCTCAAACCATTCAGTTTTAATTGAGATTGATAATACGATTAACGGTTTGTTCGATGTCATTGTTTATAACGAAATGGGAGAGCTCGTTGAAACACTTTTCAAAATAAGCTCCGGGAAGAACCTAATGTTAGACATAAGCTCTTATCCTGATGGCATATACAATGTGGTTATTCAATCTGAGTTTAACACAGCAACTTCCAAATTGTTAGTTATCAAGAAACAATAAGAATTATGAAAATTAAATTTCTAATAATAACACTATTCTCACTCGGTGCATTCAACAACCTCCAAGCTCAAACGGAAATTCGAGGAACATTCGGAGATACGCTGAATATTACTTTGGCTCAGGTGAGGGGCGAAATTACTTGGCAGTCGAGTCTAGACAGCATTAACTGGGTCGATATTAACGGCGCAACATCCGAAAACCTCATGCACATTCCTTCTATGGGATCTTCGTGGTTACGAGCTCTGGTTCAAGAACAAAACTGTCCGATATTCATTGAGGGTCCTTATTACCTAGAGTTTCAAGACACCTTGGGATTAAATTTTCACCCTGAGGTAATCGTAATGGACACCGTGCAATTGGTAGGTATTTCAGATTCTATTGGCATTTCACAGGGTAACTTTCGGTTTATTGTCCCAAACAGCAACGCTGAAGACGTTCTTCCCGGGGATTATATAGTGGGCCTTGAGGACGCAGGTTACTTGCGAAAAGTTGATAGTTGGATATTGCAAGACGACACGTTAACCGTTGTTACCTCTGAAGCAAGTATCGACGAGGTACTAGATGATGCCACCGGAAACTTCACTATTTCAGTGGATAGCTTAGAATCAAGATCGACAGGCTTCTCATACATATTTAACCAGACTCAAATTGGCAGTTTAGGCCCGTTAACTCTTAGTATTAATTCCGGCAGCTTAGAAGCTCAGGGTGATTATTCTGGCGAGCTTCAGCTATCTCTTGACAATGGCTTGGAGTACTTCAATTTCACAACCAATAACTTAGTTATAACCTCGAATAGTGAAATAGAGCTCACTGCGCAAGGCTCCGTGAATATTGTTACCGATGCCATAAACCTAGCCAAGTACAAGAAACTATTTTATTTTCAATTAGGCTTACTTCCAGTTGTCGGTATGTTGGAGGCTGATTTATTAGGTATATACTCTGCCGATGTTGGAGCAGAGCTCAACGTGCAAGGAAATCTGAATTCTACCTCTAACATTTCGATTAACATAAGCTACACAACCCAGGACGGATGGTTGCCTCAAGTTTCCGTAGACTCCTATAATGAATTAACTCTGGACTCTCCAAGTGGTCAAGCAAATGCAACAGTTGGATTAGTTATACAGCCGGTTGTAAAGCTATCATTTTATAATGTTGTTGTACCCTACATCAAGGCGGGGCTTAATACAGAAATTACCGGAACTGTGGCCTCGCCTGAATTGAACTGGGACATTCAAGGATCTGCTTTTGTCAACGCAGAAATAGGTGTTGAAGATCTTCGTATTTTATCTGAAACAATAGCATCATTCGCACCGATAACTTTCCAATCCTCCAGCGTTCACCTAAAAACCCCTTATCAAATCGAACTCGTCTCAGGAAATAATCAATCCGGTGAAGTTGGTGAACAACTTTCTGAGCCTGTGATAGTAAAAGTTAAAGACCAATTGGGCTTTACCCAATCCAATGTTCCGGTAAAAGCTGTAGTAACATCTGGTGACGGCACATTAGAAACGGATGAGGTATTAACCGATGAAAATGGAGAAGCCCAATTCATGTGGACACTAGGTGAAGACCCTGAAATTGAGCAAGGATTAGAAATAACAGCTAAGGACGGAAGTTTGGAACATTTACTAGGATCACCCATATCGATAGTAGCTGAATTCGGAGGATGCGGTGTCGATGTTCAGGATATCGATGGCAATGTATATGAAACGGTTAGTATCGGAGATCAGTGTTGGTTCAAGTCTAATCTCCGAACAACGACATTTTCAGATGGAACACCCATCACCAATGGAAACGTAATTGAGACCCAAGACTATTTGGAATGGTTAGGCGACCAAACCTATCCTCAATATAATTCCCAGTCAAGCAGCACCCTCTACGGAAATTATTACAATGTTCTTTGTGCATTAGATTCAAGAAATGTTTGCCCTACAGGATGGCATGCAGCTACATACTCGGATGCCGTTTTGCTCGTAAGTTATCTGGGAGGCGAAAGTGCTGCGGGCCCTCAACTAACGAGCACTCTTGGTTGGGATTGCCCAACCGGAGCAACCAATGAAACTGGATTCACAGCTCTCCCTTCCGGATATATTTGGACAGACAACATCGCTGCCGAGGGTTGGGGACCATTTATTGGTTTACAAGGATGCTATACAGGTTGGTGGATACCTTCAGGAGCATATTCTAGCAGCGGCAATCCTATCTTAAGACTTAATGCCGGCAGCGCCCTTATCGAGGAGTCAGCAGGCCAGGGAGGAGAGGGATTTAATATTCGATGTGTTAAAGATAATTAGATACGAATTCGAAGAATAACAAGGGCGTATAACAATTAGTTTAATGTGCTATTGGAGTGTTTTGAGAGCAATCCTCAAACGCCTTTTATATAAAATTTTTTTTAATCTACTCAAACTCACTCTCGATGCGATCAACCGTGAGCACCCCATCTACCGCCTTGAGTTTATCCGTAAGTGCGCTGAGGTGTTTGGTGTCGTGCACAAGCACAACCACCTTCCCTTGAAAAATCCCGTGATTCGCCTCAAAAGAAATCGCACGCATATTCACGTTCATATCCGTTGAAATGATGTTGGTGATGTTCTGCACAATACCCACGTCATCCGTTCCGGAAAACTTCAATCCGACTTCGAATTGCACCGTCTCAGCATTTCGCCATCTCGCCTTCATGACGCGGTATGCGTACTTGCTGAGCAATTCCTGTGCATTCGGACATGAGGTGCGGTGAATTTTGATTCCCTCACTCACCGTGATAAACCCGAACACTTCGTCGCCGGGAATCGGATTACAACAAGTCGCCAAGCGATATTCTACCTGCTGCTGCTCATCACCGATGTAGAGCGCCTCGCCTTTGCCTTGCGTCGTGATAATCTTACGTTCGCTCTCGGGTGTGCCCTCCTGTGTTTGCTTACCGGATACTTCCTCTTTCTCAAACCGGATGCGTCCGTTCTCCACAACAAACCCTTTGAGTCGCGTCAAATCAACATTTCCCTTAGCAATACGCACATACAAATTGGTCGCATTGATGGCCCCGTAATGCCTCACCAATTCGTCAATGTTCTTACTTAAAAAATCAACTTTAAGACCATTGAATCTGCGCTTCACCATCTCCTTGCCTTCTTCCGCAATCAACTTCTTCTCTTCACGCAGGGCATCGCGAATCTTGTGACGCGCACTTGCAGTAACGACAATATTCAACCAATCTTCCTTCGGATGCTGTTTCTTGGAAGTGAGTATTTCAACCTGGTCTCCACTGCGCAACTTGTGTGAAAGAGGAACCAGTTTATAATTCACTTTCGCGCCGATGCACTGTGACCCAATTTGTGAGTGAATATGGAAAGCAAAATCGAGTGCTGTTGCCCCTACCGGAAGCGTCTTCAAATCACCGTCAGGAGTAAACACATAGATTTCCTCGGAGAAGAGCGACAACTTGAAGTTATCGATAAAGTCAATCGCATTGTCCTCCGGGTTCTCCAGAACATCGCGTACTTGATTGAGCCACTTGTCGAGCTTACTCTCGGGACTTTCCGGAGAGTCTTTGTATTTCCAATGCGCCGCAAATCCTTTCTCGGCCATTTCATCCATGCGTACAGAACGAATCTGCACCTCCACCCACTTACCGGTTGGAGACATCACGGTGGTGTGCAGCGATTCATAGCCACTGCTTTTGGGTATACTGATCCAGTCGCGCAAACGCTCTGGACTTGGTTGGTAAAAGTCGGTTACGATGGAATAGACGCGCCAGCAATCACTCTTCTCAGTATCCGTTTGTGTGTCTAGGATGATGCGAATGGCGAATACATCATAGATCTCTTCGAAGGGAACGCCTTTCTTTACAATCTTATTCCAAATGGAATATATACTCTTGGTGCGGCTCTTAATCTCGTAGTGCAATCCGGCCTTATCCAGGGACCTCCGAATGGGCAGTGTAAATGCGTTGATGAAACGCGTGCGCACCGCTTGCGTCTTTTGCAATTTGCCAATAATCTCTTCGTAAATCTCCGGGTCTTTAAACTTCAGCGCTAAATCTTCCAGCTCTGTTTTGATATTGTAAAGCCCTAAGCGGTGTGCCAGCGGTGCATACATGAAGAGCGTCTCACTGGCAATCTTGAGTTGCTTCTCGCGCGCCATGTGATCGAGGGTGCGCATGTTGTGCAGGCGATCGGCTAGTTTGATCAGAATGACGCGCACATCGTCGCTCAGCGTAAGGAGCATCTTGCGAAAGTTCTCAGCCTGATCGCTGGCGCTTTCGTAATTGCTGACGCCGGAGATTTTCGTAAGACCGTCGATAATGGTGCGCTCCTTTTTTCCAAAAAGATTCTGGATATCATCAAGGGTGATTTCCGTGTCCTCTACCGTATCATGAAGCAATGCGCAAACAATGCTCGTTGTATCCAATCCAATTTCTTCCGCTGCAATTTTCGCAACAGCAATCGGATGATAGATATACGGCTCTCCGCTCTTGCGGCGCATATCCTTGTGTGCCTCGGCGCTTAATTCAAAGGCCTTGCGAATGCGCGCCCTGTCGGCCCTTGTCTTGGAGCGATGACACACACGTAGTAACGAACGGTATCGTCGAAGAATCTCTAACTTTTCTTCTTCTAAATCTATTTCTGCCGGATTCATAGGTGCGTGAAGTTAGTTCGGTTTTTGGGAGCCGAAAAAATCACCTTGTGAATGTTTTCAAAAGCCCATGGCGCATAATTGCACCCCTTTTCTCAACGGAGTTTTGTGACGGGGAATTGTTCGGATGACACTCACGGGCTAACTTGCACCGCTGACATGAGATTCCGCCTATCCAATGGTCTTTGCTTGCTCTGGGTTATTCTATCCCAATGCGCTGCCGCCCAACAACCGGCGAACGG
>CANHYZ010000066.1 GCA_947464885.1 Flavobacteriales bacterium | reverse complement strand
TTTAAAATGTTGCCAAGACTAAAACGCTCTGCTAACTCTGCGCGCTCTGCGGTTAAAAACAGAATCAGAATCAGAATCAGAATCAGAATGAGAAACAGAATGAGAATGAGAATTGCCCCTCCCACTCGCCATTCGCCACTCGCCATTCGCCACTCACCGGAATAATTTATAGGTTTTTTATGTCGACTATGCTGCAGAGTTTCGCGGCATGGAAAACACACCCATACCCGCTATTGAAAATCGTATCTTCACGATTCGGGGAAAGCAAGTCATGTTCGATCGCGACTTGGCCAAACTATTCGAGGTTCAAGCGAAAGCCATGAATCAAGCTGTAAAACGCAATCTAAAAAGATTCCCTGAGGAGTTTATGTTTCAGCTTGATGCACAGGAATTTACAGAATGGCGGTCACAAATTGTGACTTCCAAAGGTGATATAAAGGGTCTTCGAAAGAGGCCATACGCTTTCACCGAACAGGGAATAGCCATGCTTTCCACGGTTCTTAGAAGTCCAATTGCCATCGAAGTCAGTATTCGAATAATGAACGTATTCGTGGCATTGCGCCAACAAGCCCTTGCAGTGCAAGTCTATGACTCACGCTTTCGATTAATCGAAAACACACTTTCACGGCATGAACAAAACTTTGAGCAACTGTTCACCCACCTGGAAAAAAAGCAAATGCCCAACCACGGCATCTTCTTCAACAACCAAATCTTCGATGCCTATGTTTTCTTCAGCGAGCTGATTCAACGGGCCAACAAGTCCATCACCCTTATCGATAACTACATCGACCATTCAGTACTGATGCAACTCACCAAACGCAAGGAAGGGGTAACCGCAACCATCTGCACCGATCGCATTCCGGCATCGCTGCATCTCGACCTCGAAAAACACAACGCACAATACTCGACCATCGCCATTCATCACATGCAACACATCCACGATCGCTTCCTCATCATCGATGAAAAAGAACTCTACCACATCGGCGCCTCCATAAAAGACCTGGGCAAAAAATGGTTTGCTTTTTCGCGGATGGATAGTTTGGTGGGGGAAGTGCTTCGGATGATAGCGAAGGGGTGAGGGGCGAATGACGAATGACTAGTGACGAATGACTAGTGACTAGTGACGAATGGCTATCGCTTCCACTTTCAGCCAGCCCCGTAGGGGCCAAATCTTACTAGAAGAAACGCCACACGACGCGCAGAGCCCCGTAGGGGCGGAACACAAGAAGTACAAATTACAAAGTACGAAGTACGGCCAACGCGTGTCTCGTGGTCAATGGCAGCATTGCCAAATCATGGAAAATCCACTTGGCAACATATTTTCTTTTTTCATAAAAAATGTCGCCAAGACTAAAACTCTCTGCTAACTCCGTGTTCTCTGCGGTTAAAAACAGAAACAGAATGAGAAACAGAATGAGAATGAGTCCGAACGGCACACCTCACCACCACTAAATTCCTCCCCCAACCGCCATTCGTCATTTGTAATTAGTCACTAAAGAAGAAAGGCTCCCGGTTTCCCAAGAGCCTTCCTTCACTATCGTCGGGATGACACGACTCGAACGTGCGACCACACGCCCCCCAGACGTGTACTCTACCAACTGAGCTACATCCCGATATACTTAAAATTCCGAAGGCCTTCGCCTTCTTCGAGGGCGCGAAAATAAGCGCGATTCGCAACTCCTACCAAAAAAAAGCCCCCGAACACGTCAGGGGCTTTGCCTATTTCACAAGCGAGATTATTCAATCACCACCGTCTCATCATTGGTCTTCATCTCCTCAATCTTGATGATGCCCTCACCCTCAAGCGAGCCCTTCTTGGCCTCAATATCCAATACCGCAAAACCGGCCTGACCTTCCTGATAATAATCGCTGAAGTCGAAGCTCGCCTTGCCCGTGCCATTGGTCACCTGCGTGGTGTCAAAACGAATCTCATTCGTCGGTGGTGGCGTCTCCGAAGAAACCGCATACAAACGAACCGATGCACCGGGCACCGCCTCGCCATCACCATTGACAACCGTGATCACAGCAATCGTCTGCTGGTCCTTCTTACATCCGTTGAACATAATACCTACCGTAGCAAGCACCGCTGTTCCCAATATGAATCGAATTGTTGTATTCATCATAGCTCGCAAATTTAATCAAACAAACCAACCTTCAACTATTTTCTCATTGGCTCCTACTCCATCCTGTCAGCAAAGCATTGTTCAAAAGCCGCACACGCCGTTCGCCCGCTTTCTGTATTACCTTCGGGCCCTCATTGTTTCCAACCATGAAAAGACTCCATATCGCCCTCTTCGGTTGCGCGGCATTCGCCATCTTCTGCAACGCTTCAGGCTGCAAAAGCAAAAGCGAAGCACCGAAAACCCCTGCAACTACCGAAACGACACAAGCACCCGCCCCGGCTCCGGCAGAAACACCTGCCGCCACCACCCCAACCGGTGATGCACCCCTGGTGAAAATTCACACCAAATTCGGCGATATGACCGTGATGCTCTACAACGAAACACCCAAGCATCGCGATAACTTCCTCAAGCTCGTCAACGATAAATTCTACGACAACCTGCTCTTCCACCGCTGCATCAAAGGATTCATGATCCAGGGCGGAGATCCGCAAAGCCGCGGCGCAGCGCAAGGACAAAACCTCGGAGCAGGCGGTCCGGGATATACCATTCCCGCCGAGTTCAACGCGAACCTGGTCCACAAACGCGGTGCCCTCTGCGCCGCACGCCAAGGTGATCAAGTCAACCCGAAGAAAGAATCCAGCGGCAGCCAGTTCTATATCGTTCAAGGTCAAACCTGGACCGACATGCAACTCGGCCAAATCGAAATGAACATCGGTCGTAACAACCCCGGATTCAAATACACCGACGCCCAAAAACAAGCTTACAAGACCGTCGGCGGTACCGCACAGCTCGATATGGAATATACCGTGTTCGGTGAAATCATCGAAGGCATGGCCGTTATCGATAGCATCAACAACCAAAAGACCATGCGCGACCGTCCCGTAAACGACGTTACCATGAGCATGGAAGTGATCAAAAAGAGCGGCAAATAATGCAGGAAGCTATTCAAAAGCATTTAGCCGAAATCGCGGCGCACACTGCCTCCACACCGGAAGCCGTGGAGCAGTTCCGCATTCACTACCTCGGCCGAAAAGGCATCCTCAACGACCTGTTTGAGGCCTTCAAAGCCGTGCCCGGTGATCAAAAGAAAGTACTCGGCCAAGAGTTGAATAAACTCAAAATCGCCGTTCAGGAAAAACTCGAAAGCCTGCAAGCAGCCCATGCCTCAACGTCAGGCAAAAGCGAAGGCATCGATTGGAGTCGCCCTACGGGTGCGCTCCCTCTAGGTACACGTCACCCACTGGCCATCGTGCGTCAGGAAATTCTCGACATCTTTTCGCGCATAGGCTTCACCGTAGCCGATGGCCCGGAAATCGAAGACGACTGGCACGTGTTCTCCGGACTCAACTTTCCGCCCGAACACCCGGCGCGCGACATGCAAGACACCTTCTTCATTCACAAGCCCACGCAAGAGGGCGAGAAGGAAATGGTGTTGCGCACCCACACCAGCAGCGTGCAAGTGCGCGCCATGGAAAACCAAAAGCCGCCGCTGCGCATCGTCATGCCCGGCCGTGTTTACCGCAATGAAGCCGTGAGCTCACGCGCCCATTGCCAGTTTCATCAAATCGAAGGATTGTATATCGATGAAGGCGTTTCGTTTGCAGACATGAAACAAACGCTTCAATATTTTACCCAGGAGTTCTTCGGGAAGGCCAAAATACGCCTGCGCCCCTCCTATTTTCCTTTCACAGAACCCAGTGCCGAAATGGACGTCTACTGGGGGCTCAACAGTGAAGCAGACTACCGTATTACCAAAGGCACCGGATGGCTCGAAATCATGGGGTGCGGTATGGTAGACCCGGCAGTCTTGAGTGCCAGTGGCATCGACCCGGAGCGCTACAGCGGATTTGCATTCGGTATGGGTATCGAACGCATTACCATGCTGCGCTACCAAATTGATGACCTGCGCATGTTTTTTGAAAACGATGTACGGTTTTTACGCCAGTTTCAGTAAGAGAGCTGCGTAACCGCCACCGTTTTCACGCCCCCACATTAAATCACATTCCTGATTGTAGAACATCGGTCAGGACTATATTTGTAACCCTTAGAAAAACACAATGGCAACTGATATCGCCACCGGCAAAGCAACAAGCCCCAAAGCGGCGGCTGCATCAAAATTCAGCAAGGATACCTACATCAAGTGGTACCGTGAAATGCTGCTCATGCGCCGCTTCGAAGAGAAGTGCGGGCATTTGTATATCCAACAAAAGTTCGGCGGATTCTGCCACCTCTATATCGGACAGGAAGCGATTCTTTCCGGTATGATGGCTGCTATTCGTCCATCGGATAAGGTGATTACTGCCTACCGCGACCACGCACACCCGCTGGTAATGGGCTCCGACCCTAACAAGGTGATGGCCGAACTTTACGGAAAGGCTACCGGTCTGTCCAAAGGAAAAGGCGGATCCATGCACATGTTCGACAAAGAACGCAACCTCTTCGGAGGCCACGGTATCGTGGGTGCACAAATCCCGATGGGTGCAGGTATTGCTTTCGCTGACAAATACAACGGTAACGACAACGTAACCCTCACCTTCTTCGGTGATGGCGCTGCCCGTCAAGGTGCTTTGTTTGAGACCTTCAACATGGCCATGACCTGGAAGCTGCCGGCGATTTTCATCATCGAAAACAACCAGTATGCGATGGGTACCTCCGTTGAGCGTACTTCCAACGTAACCGATCTTTCTAAGCTAGGCGCTTCGTTTGAAATGCCTTCAGAAACTGTTGATGGCATGCGTCCGGAAGCTGTTTGTGAAGCCATCGAACGTGCAGCTGACCGCGCGCGCCGTGGCGATGGACCAACATTGCTCGATATCAAAACGTATCGCTACAAAGGTCACTCGATGAGCGACCCTCAGAAATACCGCACCAAAGAAGAGGTTTCTGAATACCAAAATCAGGACCCGATTGAACACGTGCTACGTGTGATCCGCGAAAACAAGTGGATGAGCGAAGCCGAAATCGAAGGCGTAGAAGATGAAATCAAACAAGTGGTTGAAGCATCGGTGAAATTCGCAGAAGAATCACCGCTTCCGACCGCCGACGAACTGTATAAGGATGTTTACATGCAGGATGACTATCCGTACGTAAACGACTAATCATATTCAAGAATAAACCGCAAGAGAAAAGACAATGGCAGAAATAGTACGCATGCCCAAGCTGAGCGACACCATGACAGAAGGTACCGTCGCAGCATGGCATAAGAAAGTGGGTGATAAAGTGAAAAGCGGCGAAGTACTCGCTGAAATCGAAACGGACAAAGCCACGATGGAATTTGAATCCTTTCAGGACGGTGTGCTTCTGCACATCGGCGTGGATAAAGGCAAAACCGCCAAGGTGGATTCCATTTTAGCCATTCTGGGTAAGGAAGGAGAAGATGTTGCAGCATTGATTGCATCCGATGCTGCGGCCATTCCCGCTGCAGCAGCACCCGCTCCTGTCGCAGCCACTGCTCCCGCAGCAGCTCCGGCTCCCGTGTCGGCACCCGCAGCAGTTGCCGTAGCAGCGCCAGTTGCAGCACCCTCAACAACCAACGGCCGCCTCAAAGCATCGCCATTGGCTAAGAAAATTGCTGAAGAAAAAGGCATTGATATCGGCAGCGTAGCCGGCAGTGGCGACGGTGGCCGCATCGTTCGTCGTGACGTGGAGAACTTCACGCCGGCAGCAGCTGCAGCATCGACATACGTTCCCGCCTTCATACCGGCAGGAACCGAACGCTACACGGAAGAAAACGTGTCGCAAATGCGCAAGACCATTGCTCGTCGTTTGGCTGAAAGCAAATTCACAGCACCGCATTTCTATCTCACGATGGAAATCGACATGGACAATGCCATGGCTGCACGCAAGGCGATCAACGACAGCGGAACCGCGAAAGTTTCATTCAACGATATGGTGGTGAAAGCCTGCGCAATGGCGCTTCGTCAACACCCGAAGGTCAATTCATCGTGGAGAGGCGACACTATTCGCTACAACGAACACGTGCATATCGGCGTAGCCGTTGCCGTAGATGAAGGATTGCTGGTTCCTGTGGTACGTTTTGCCAATGAAAAAGGTCTTTCGCAAATCGGTGCTGAAGTAAAATCATTCGCCGAAAAAGCCAAGAGCAAGAAATTACAGCCGAGCGATTGGGAAGGCAACACCTTCACCATCTCGAATCTGGGAATGTTCGGTATCGAAGAATTCACCGCTATCATCAACCCACCGGATGCCTGCATCCTCGCCGTTGGTGGTATCAAAGCTATTCCCGTTGTGAAAAACGGAGCTGTTGTTCCCGGTAATGTCATGAAAGTCACCCTGAGCTGCGATCACCGCGTGGTCGACGGTGCTTCAGGAGCCGCATTCTTGCAAACGCTGAAAGCGTTCTTGGAGAATCCGGTGATGATGATTGTGTAGGATTGTAGGGGTTAGGATTATAGGATTGTAGGATTGTAGGATTGTAGGGCTGTAACGCCATCTATAATCCTACAATCCTAATCCCTCTAATCCTAATTGAACATTTCCTTCACGCGCTGAAAGAAGCTCTTATCCCTCGTTCCCGGTGCGGGTTTGAAGTTGGCTGATTCGCGTAGTTTTTCAAGCGCTTTCTTTTCGTCGTCGCTGAGCTTCTGGGGGGTCCAAACGTTGATGTTCACCAACAAGTCACCCTGCCCGTAACCATTTACTTCTTTAAGGCCTTTGCCCTTCAAGCGTAAGATTTTACCACTCTGGGTGCCGGCATCTATTTTGACTTGCGCCTTGCCCTTAACAAGGGGTATCTCTACCGTGGCACCGAGCGCCGCATCCGCGAAATTCACATAGAGGTCGTAGTACAGATTCACGCCGTCGCGCTTCAACTCTGCATGTTCTTCCTCCTCAATCTGCACCAGCAAATCACCGGGGATACCTCCAAAAGGTCCGGCATTTCCTTTGCCCGACACATTGAGCGTCATGCCCTCGCCTACACCGGCCGGTATATTGATTTCAATTAATTCCTCCTCACGCTTCTGACCGTTCTCATCGGAATCCTTTGGTTTTGACTTCACCGACTTACCTACGCCATGACAGGTCGGACACGTCGATGTGGTAGCCATTTGTCCAAGAATCGTATTGGTAACCCGACGCACCTGCCCCTGGCCTTTGCACATTCCACAGGTATCGAAGGTGACGTCAGCGGCATTGACCAACTTGAAGACTTTGATCTTCTTCGTGCAGCCATTGGCAATTTCCTCCAAGTTCAGTTTCACTTTGATGCGCAGGTTGGATCCCTTGGCTCGGCGTTGTCCGCCGCCACCACCACCAAATCCACCACCAAATGCTCCACCGAAGATGTCGCCGAAGTTGCTGAAGATATCGTCCATGTTCATGTGGCCTCCACCGAATCCGCCTTGCGGACCGGCATGACCGAACTGGTCGTATTGTGCACGCTTTTGCGCGTCGCTGAGGACGCCATATGCATCGGCAGC
Organism: Flavobacteriales bacterium; assembly: GCA_947464885.1. Taxonomy (GTDB): domain Bacteria; phylum Bacteroidota; class Bacteroidia; order Flavobacteriales_D; family Sanyastnellaceae; genus JAIBBG01. The sequence goes on along the minus strand of CANHYZ010000066.1, from coordinate 1,141 downwards.
TTCTTTAAACTTATCCTCAGCGGCCTTATCTCCCGGATTCTTATCGGGATGGTATTTCAATGCTAACTGACGGTATGCCTTTTTAATTTCGGCCTCGTTAGCGCCCTTGGAAACACCCAGTATATCGTAATAATCGCGTTTTGCCATTGTTCTGTTGCTGTTACTGACCAATCACCACCTTCGCATAGCGAAGAACTTTCTCATGAAGCAAATACCCCTTCTCCACTTCGTCAACCACCTTGCCGACCAGGTCAGGCGATGGAGCCGGAATCTGTGTAATGGCTTCATGAAAATCCGTATCGAACGGCTTACCTGTTGCTTCCATTGGCTTGAGCCCTTTCGACTCAAGCTTGCGGTATAGCTTCGAATGAATCAGGACAAAGCCCTCCTTCACTACGTCAATATTGTCAACTGTAGCATTGGCTTGAACCGCTCGGTCAAAGTCATCTACAATAGCCAACATTTCCTTCATCATGTCGCCGGATGCCGTGGTCAAAATTTCTGACTTTTCCTTCATGCTGCGCTTGCGGAAATTATCGAACTCCGCGTATAGACGCAGATACTTATCCTTCCATTCAGCGGCATCCTGTTTGGCCTTTCCTAATTCATCCACGGGTTGATCGGACTGTTGATCAGGCGCACCCATGTCTGGTTGATGCTCGTCGGTAAGGAATGATTCCGGCGCATCGTGCGCTCCTTGTTGCTTGTTGTCTTCGTTGGTCATAATTCTAGATTATCTCGTCGGCGCTCGCAAGTCAACTTCTACACCACTTGTGCCTCGGGGCCAAACTGTCAGATTTTGCCGCAAAGATGCACCATCCCATGTCGCGATTTGCGACAAATACGCAGAGGATTGCTGATTTATGCTGACAAAAAACCCCGATGATTGCTCATCGGGGCTTCACTATTTTTTTGGGGAAAATGCTTACAAGCTCTTCACGTGTAGGTCGAGCTCTTTGTGAAGCTCCAAACCGCGAAGGTTCTTCGCCAAAATGATTCCATTTTCATCGATAAGGAAGCTCATCGGAATGCTGGACACGCCGTACATAGCGGCAGCGCCGTTTTGCCACCCCTTCAGATCGCTAACGTGGTTCTTCCATACCAATGCGTCCTTTTCAATAGCCGCCTTCCATGCATCAGC
>CANHYZ010000065.1 GCA_947464885.1 Flavobacteriales bacterium | reverse complement strand
CCTGCTGTCATCTGACCCAGACCTGCGAGTTTCTCTGATTCAACCAATTGCTTTTGCGTCAAGCGTAAATGGTCATACTGCGATTGAATATAGTCTTTCGCTTCTTCGAGCTGTGCAGTGCGCTGTTGCACCTTCGTTTCAAGCAGTTCGTTTTGTGTCTGAATAGTCTTCAGTCGGTGGGCATCAGCTTCCTCTTTTTCCTTGCGGAGCAAGTTGATTTTATCGGCAAGCGCAAAGGATAGCAAAACACCTTCAATGGCCGAGCCGAAGGGCAGTGCATAGACGGTCCATGTGTTGTAAGGAAGCACACCAAAATCTTTCATCGCGAAAATGGTACAGGCGATAATAAATACCGACCATGCGAGTAGAAAGAAGCCGGCAGATCGGTTGCCCTTCCGCTTGGCTTTAACGGATGCGACAATGAGCAATATCGATGAAGCAGCGCAGAAATTAATGAGGTTATAACTGAGAATACTTTGACCTGCAAAGCAGAGCAGAAGACTCGCGCAATAGAGTACAGCGTATCCAATCAACACCTTGTGGATTACGGGAGTATAGTGTTTTAGACTCAAAAAGTTAATGGCGAAAAAGATGGTAGTGATTCCACTCAATGCGCCCATTAGATGCACGGCGTTTTGTCCTAGCCAAGCGCTACCCGGCCACAGGTAAGTGCTTCCGTAGCCGAAGAGCACCGCTTGTGTGAGGGCAATGGAGAGTAGGTAGAAAGAGTAACCGGCGTATCCTTTTTCTTTTGTGGCAAAGGCCAGGAATAGGTTGTAGAAAAATAGTACCGCGATAATCCCAAAGTACAGCGACATCATGGAGTCTTCACTGCCGGCCTTTTGCATGATGGACAGGTCACTGCCGATGCTGATTGGGGCAATGAGTTGTTTACCGGATTTCAGTCGAAGAATAAAGTGCTGGTCAATGCCCGGATTGCGTTGCAACTTAAAGGCATAACCCGAGGGCGTCGGCATGTTGCCTTTGTGGAGAATGGCACTTCCTTTCGCTTCCAGGAATTGAGGGCTTCCGGTGATGTCATACAATTCGATGAAATCAATCGAACTATTGCCAACGAAGCAATGCGTGGCGTAATCACCGGCCTTGATATCGAAACGGACATAATGCCAATGGTCGGTGAGTCCCAGATTGGGAACGCCTCCGCTCACGAGGTCGAAGTCGGATGAGGCAATCACGCGCTGCACGTCGTCGCAGGGTTCGCCGGAATAGACGCTGCACTCGCTCACTAACCGGGCACCGTCGTCTGTAGAACGGGCAATGACCGGAAAGGCGCTCCCCATAAGGAATAGCAGCAGTAGGATGGATAATCGTGGTGTCATTCAGTAACAGTTGAATGCACCTTATACGACTATTCACAAATTAGTTTCAGAAAAGGGCAGGTTCAGGCGTTTTTTTTAGCCTTAGGTCGTAATGCACCTCCAATAAACCTCTTGGACAGGATTCCATTTTTAATTGCACGGGATCGGCGGTCAGTTCAAAAACGCGCTCACGATTATAGGCTTCAGCAAAGGCCATGGTTTCGATATCCGGGTTGCGCAGGACAACGGAAATAAAGTCTTTGGTGGGGTAGGGAAGCCTTCCCATATCACCGATTTCCTCGACTTCAATCAGACCATTGGTCTTGATCATTTTTTCCGTGTAAGGAGCTGCGAAGCAGAAAAAGTTGGTCAACCCAAGGTGTCGCATCACCGGAATGGCCGCAATGCATAGCAGTGGAGTAAGTCCCTTACCGAAAACCTTTTTAGCGCTCCATAGTCCGCAAGCCTCAGCCGTTCCTTGCGGAAGGGTTTGTTCAATGACGTCTTTAATTTTCGGGTCTTGCGGCCCGATGGCATCCACAAGGGGCAAGGTTTGTAGTGCCGACGTGAAGCGGTGAATTCTCAGACCCGCCACCACTTCGTCATCTTCATCGGTTGCTGTGAGCACATAGACCTGTGGGTCCGTCGTCCAGGAAGGTTGAGCGGAGTTCAGGTTTTTGATGCCCAGTTCGGTGAGCACGCCGGTATGGCCCTCGTAAAATCGATTGCACTCCAGTAGATTGTCAATGGCTCTGAAGGCTTGAATATGATATTTACCGACTACCTCAGACATTCCTCAACGACGTGATTTGTCGGAATTCGGCGTTGCTTGCAAAATGGGATACGATATCCAGGCGCATTCTGCCGGAAGGAATTGGACCGCCCAGTAGAATTTCTTTCACGATTTTGGCGGTAAGTGCACCACCCATCGCTACATCGGAGGCCAATTGCGGCCAGGTGGTGATGCTTTTTCCAATTTCACCCAGTGAGTTCAATGCCCGCAAACTGGCCTTTTGCGGTTCAACGATGGCTTGAAAAAGTGATGCTCGCCATTGGGGAGTATCTTCTTCGTGCAGAATATCTTCAGCAACAAGCCCATGAAAAATGGGTCGTTCAGGTTCGAGGTCGAAGCGCTCCACGTCAATCATCAGTAAATCGCTGGTGTCCATGACGACCGGAATACGCAACTCGCGGCACGCCATGCGCAGCAGAATTTTCGTGCGCAGGTCATCACATTCGTCAATAACGACATCCAGTCCGGTGATGAACTCTTGTATGTTCTCAGCTGTCAGTCCCTTATCGTAGCAGCTGATTTGGATAAACGGATCAATCTCCGCTATTTCCCGGCCGACCACAGTTGTTTTGAGCTCGCCCAGGTTGTGAATCCCGGCGCGGATACGGTTCAGGTTGGAGAGTTCTAAGGTATCGAAATCAGCGAGGCGCATGGATCCGGCAATGCGCTCCATGGCCAGTGTAAGCGCTACCGATTGACCTACGCTCAATCCAACGATGCCAACTTTGCATGCAGCCAGTTGGTCCTGTTCTTCGGTTGTGATTTTGTAGCGATTGCGCACCGTGCGCACCTCGATAAAGTCTTGTTTGGAAAGGCAATGCACTAGGGTTTGCTTCCAGGGATAGTAGATCCAGCAACCCTGTTTTTCCGTGTCTGTTTGTTGCAGCTGCGTTTGAACCCGCGTGTTCAGTTCCTCAGCCGTGAGGCGTTCTTGCGGGTTTTTCAGTTTGATTAAATCCCGCAGCTGGTCTGCATACAAGTCAAGCACTTGCATTGCAGGCGTCTGTTCGCGCAGGTTATGCAAAACCGCCCGTTCGATCGGGTTATTGCCGTCCAAAATAAGCGCCTGTCGCGGCGCAGCTGAAGGAGATGGGGTTGCTTGAGCCATGCAGTGATTACAATAAAGGATTTCCTAAGTGGAAATTTACACGACGCAAGCATGCCTTTTTTCCTCCACCGCACTGCTATACCAACAACCATTTGTTTATTGATCGTTCGTCCTAAAACGCCATAATGTTCTTGTAAAGCACTTTGCGAATGCGGTCCGGAATCGGCAACAATCCGAGCGATTGTGCCGCTTCAACGGCCTGTAGGTCACTGTCAATTATGCAAAGGTCATGCGGCTTACGATGCTCCCAGGTGTTCACGGCTTGAGCGATGCGCGGACGAATCGTCTTCGCCATGCAATCGGCTATTTGTTGTTCATCGAGTTGCGCCTCAATGCCGGAGTAGGTTAGGATGTGCGCATTCAGTCGTTCGGCTATCGCTTTGTTTCGATCGGCTGTGCTACGCTCTTGAAGGTAGAGCAGGTATTGAACGGGAAAGTCGATGAGCGCGGCATTGAAAAGGTAGAGCGCATCATTAAGTATCGATTGCCGCTCAATGCTGCTGATCCACGCAGGGCGCACTTGCTCAAACTCGGAGCGATCGTAAATGAGCCATTTGTCGATGTGGAGTTTGGGTATAACAGTGTCTTGTTGTTTTTCATTATAGAGAAAACACAGCTTCTCCAACGTGATGTATTCGTGCTCTCGGTAGCTGGCCAAGGTGCTCTTCTGCGTGCGCACGCGGAAACGAATGCGAAACTGATCCTCCAGCGATCGCCACACCAGCATATTGCTAGCCACCATCATCTGAGCCAAACATGCCCAGCGCAGCATGTGATGGTGATCACGAACATGGAAGATGTGGGTGTAGGCATCATTTTTCATGAGCGCTGGAACGTTGAAATCATCTGGACGAAACCCCAGCAGCTCATCGAGTTTGCTATCCATTTCCAGGTAGCGGCAGGCGTGCAAGTCGAACACCGCGTAGAATTCATTCGGACGTATTGGTGCCGATTTGAATCGCTTCATGATGGTGTCTAGCGATTCTCCCGCTGTGTACTCACCTTGAAATGGTGGAGTAGCGGAAAACAAAAGCTCCAGATTACGCGTGGTCAATACCTCGCGCAAGACTTCCAGTCCGGCCATTGTAGCGCTATAAGGTACCGGTTGGTTCACCCATTGCTCAGGATGCTTGGCTTTAGCTGCTTCCGAAACTTCGGTCAGCGTTGCCTTCCAGGAAGGGTAGTACAATTTTGGTTTGCTTTTCTTCGAATTACCGGCAACGGCCCGGTCAGACACAACGTGATCAGGGGTGGTTAGCATGTTAAGGTGGTTTAGTCTAAACAATAATAGGAGGCGCGCGCATTCATCAATGCGATTGTTGATATTTCAGAATATGGTGGATAAACCCCGGTTTATGTCGTTTATGCCGCTTACATTATTTCTTTTTCGAAAAATTCGAAAGCCGCCCTTTCCGGTGGAGTGATGGGTGCACGTTTGCCTGCAAATTCAAACACACACTTCTATGAGCAAATTTCCAAACATTCGAGCCCTGCGCATTCAAAACGGTTACAAGCAAGAATTTATCGCCGACCTGCTGGGCATCAGTCAGCCCGAGTACAGCAAAATTGAAGGAGGCATGCGCCGTATCGATGCGTTTACCATTAACGAACTGTGTAAGCTCTACGACGTCAAGGTTGATGTTCTCATGCGCTCTGCACCCGTGCAGGTAATCACCGAAGTATCGGCCGTGGGCGACCAGCGACGGGCGGTCTACGCCGCTACCATGCCGCCGGATTTACTCGGTAAAATCATGGACAACTATTCTGCGCTCATGGAAAACTACCTCAAGCAACAACAGACCACCGAGCGTATTCTGGAGCATTTGATGGGAAACGCCGGGATTGCACGTGGAGTGTAACCTTTGCGTGAGTGGTCGCGTTCAACAGCCTGAATCGCCAATTAAACTGAAAGGCTATGAATGATTTCGCTTCCCACGCAACGGAAATAAATGCGCTCGATGGAAAACCTCGTGTGCTCTATCTGGACGATGATGAGTCAAACCTTGTTTCGTTCAGGGCAAACTTCAGAAATAACTTTGAAGTATTTGTGGCCACCACGCCCATCGAAGCCTATCGCATGATGGAAGATCATGGCATACAGGTGGTGATTACCGATCACCAAATGCCTTCCATGAGCGGTGTGGATTTCCTGGCAACGATGTCGCGAGATTTTCCCAACGTAAAGCGAATTCTCCTCACCGGTTATTCTGAAATGGTACCGCTGGTAGATGCCATCAACAAGGGTAAAGTGACTGCGGTATTATCCAAGCCTTTCAATGCTGCGGAGATTGGTCAAGTCGTGATTGAAGCTTGGAATCAATTCAAAGAATTGTTCGAACAGGAAATCTATATCAAGCAATTGAAGCGACAAAACCAGCAATTTGAATTTATGTTACGACAGCGCTTGCTCTCGTAATCGAAAATACTGAAGAACAGGTTTTTCTTGTATTTGATGTGAATGTGTAAGATGCCCGCTGTTTAGCGGGCCTTCTTGCATTACGGCTATAGCCAGCGTTTTTTTCGAAAGTAAATGAGCATCCCGCACACAATCACAAACATGAATCCCATCACTGCGAAATAGCCGTTTTTCGTTCGAAGCTCGGGCATGTTGTCGAAGTTCATTCCATAGACGCCTACGATAAAGGTGAGCGGGACGAAAATGGTCGTGATAATCGTTAGAACCTTCATCACCTGGTTCATTTTCATGCTCAGGTTACTGTGGTAGAGATCCAATAGGTTCACGATTGTTTCGCGATACATCGCCAGATTTTCCGATTCGAATATGATGTGATCATAGAGGTCGCGGTAGTACTTGGCGATGTCATCATCCAGTTCACGAATCATCGTATTGATGGCTTCCTTGAGCGGATCGATGTTGCGTTTGAAATCAAGAAGATCTTTACGAACACCCAGCAAGTGATGCATCGTTCGCTCATTGGGTTTACGCACAACCATGGCCTCAATGCGCTCAAGTTGACGCGCGAATTGCTCACTCACGATGATGTAGTTGTCAATCACCACGTCGAGAATCATGTAAGCCAGGTAATAGGCGTTTTTGCTGCGAACTTTTCCCTTGGCAGTTTTGATACGTTCGCGAATCGAATTGAAACTGTCGCCGGGACGCTCTTGAAACATCAGCAAATACTTCGGTGCGACGATGAGCGAAAGCTGTTCAATATTCAAGGTGTTGCTCTGCTTGTCGCGCTCCAACATTTTGAGCGTGATGAAGACGTAGTCGTCGAAGATTTCAATCTTCGGTCGGCTTGTGCTGTTCATGATGTCTTCCAGCACCAGCATGTGAATGCCGAATTCTTTTCCGACGGATTCGATGATTGACGCATCGTGTATGCCGTCGATATCAACCCAGGTAACAGTCTCCGAGTCCACAAACGGCGCACATTGGTGCAAGTCGGCAATCTCAATTTCCTTCATCGCCGAATTGTCATAGTCAATTAACTTGACCTTCACGGGCGAGTCTTTGCGGTCGCCGATGTGAATGAGTACTTCCGGACCGACGCCCGACTTGGCTGAACGTTGTGTTTCTTCGATGAAGGGAGACATAGTGTGAAACTAACAAATCGAAACTAGTGCAAAGCATTCGCATGCATGCAAACATTCAACAGCAAGTGGCTGATAACGCCTAGTCAAGTGTGCTCCGGCGCGAAAGTCTGAATCGATATTGCATCAGTAATACACATCATCATGAAGGTTCATTTGATAGCCATAGGAGGCAGCGCCATGCATAACATGGCCATCGCCCTGCACGAGAAAGGAATTCACGTCACAGGAAGCGACGACGAAATTTTTGAACCCAGCAAAACACGATTGGCCAAGCGCGGATTATTGCCGGCCGAGGAAGGCTGGTTCGACGAAAAAATCACCGCGGATCTCGATGCTGTGATTGTCGGCATGCACGCTCGTAAGGAGAATCCCGAACTGCTCAAAGCACAGGAATTGGGGCTTCGCATATTTTCTTATCCGGAGTATGTCTACGAGCAGACCAAGGACAAAACCAGAATCGTGATAGGTGGTAGTCATGGTAAAACCACAACCACCGCTATGATCCTGCATGTGATGAAGCATTGCGGAATCGACTGTGATTTTCTTGTCGGAGCACAACTGGAAGGATTTGATTGCATGGTGCGCTTTTCGAAAGAAGCGAAATATGCCGTCATTGAGGGAGATGAATATTTGAGCTCACCCACCGACCTGCGTCCGAAGTTTCACCTCTATCATCCCAACATTGCGCTGCTCACCGGTATCGCATGGGATCACATCAACGTTTTTCCTACGTTCGAAAACTACGTAGATCAATTCCGCATCTTTCTCGATAAGATCGAGCCCGCCGGAACGTTGATTTATTGCAATGATGATCCCGAGGTTAAGAAGCTCAGCGAAGCACATGCCGGAGACTTCACGAAGGTAGCCTATACCGTTCATCCGCATGAAGTGTCGAACGGTGTTACGTCACTCAATACTCCGCAAGGACCCGTTCCATTGATCATTTTCGGAAGTCACAACCTGCAAAATCTGCAAGGTGCTCTGGAAGTCTGCCGTTCCATCGGTATCGCTGACGCTGATTTCTATGCAGCCATGCAAACGTTCAAAGGCGCCGCCCGTCGATTGGAGCCGGTGAAGGAAACGGCACATGCCGTGATTTATAAAGACTTTGCTCACTCACCGTCCAAGCTCAAGGCAACCACTTCAGCATTTAAAGCGCAGTTTCCCAAACGCGCCCTCATTGCCTGTATGGAGTTGCATACCTTCTCAAGCCTCAATGCGAAATTCCTTGGTGAATATCACGGAGCCATGCAGGCGGCGGATAAGGCCTTTGTGTATTTCAATCCGCATACCATCGAGCACAAGAAGCTTCCGCCGATTTCACCCGAACAAGTAAAGGCGGCCTTTGCTACCGAGAATGTTTCGGTGTATACGGATTCAATGGCGTTGATGAGTGAATTGAAAGGAATGAACTGGAATGAGTCCAATTTGCTCTTGATGACATCAGGCAATTTCGATGGGGTTGACTTTGTGAAGCTTGCCGATGAGTTGATTTGAGGCACTAGCCAAGACCCACGTCTAGTAGCATCATGATGAGAAATCCGCCGATAAAACCCAGGGTGGCGATGTCGGTGAATTTATCCTGCTGTGTTTCGGGAATAACTTCCTCCACCACGACATAAATCATCGCGCCTGCAGCAAAAGCCAGCGCGTAGGGAAGTATCGGCTGAAGTTGCATAACGAGCAAGGCTCCGGCTACACCGGCCACAGGCTCAACAATGGCCGAAAGTTGTCCATACCAAAAACTCTTGAACTTGCTCAAGCCTTGTCGGCGCAAGGGCATGGAAACTGCCAAACCTTCGGGGAAGTTTTGAAGTCCGATACCGATGGCCAACGCTACGGCACCGCTAATACTGGCTTCCGGAATGCCGGCTGCTACTCCACCAAATAAAACTCCGACAGCCAGTCCTTCGGGAATGTTGTGGAGTGTGATAGCCAGCACCAACAGCATCGTGCTGTGCCATTTGGTTTTCACGCCTTCGGCGCGATCTTCCGGGAAGTTCAGGTGCAGGTGCGGAAGTAGTTTGTCGAGCGAAAACAAGAACAAAGCACCCATCGCAAATCCGATGGCCGCCGGCATGGCTTTCTCAAACCCTTCGCCGTGACTCATTTCGAT
>CANHYZ010000064.1 GCA_947464885.1 Flavobacteriales bacterium | reverse complement strand
TTTGCAAGATCGTTGACAGCAAGGTTATAGGTCACGGGACGTAACTTCATGATGAAGTCCAATCCTTTGACATCCTCCTGAACGTTTTTCTTATAACGACCATCGGATAAGTTGGTGTAGTTTACGAATCCGCCGACACTGGTGACGGATGTATTGCCGAGTCGAACTTGATTATTGGCCGTGCCTCGCGTGATGAATCCTAAGCAAACGGAGTTGTTCAAATTATCTAGGTTGCCGTATGAATCGCATCCGACGTATACACAATTGTTGTTGCTTGTGCGGAAATCACCCGATGCATATCCAATGCCGGTGTTAAATGAACCTGTGATATTTTCGTAGAAACTGAACATCCCGGATGCTGTATTCTGAAGGCCCGAGGTGTTTTGCCGCATGGATTGATAGCCATAGGCCGCATTGTTGACGCCTACGGTAGTGTTGAGCATGGATTCGAAACCAAAAGCACTGTTGAAGCTTGCGGTTGAGTTTCTCAAACTGCTAGTGCCTACGGATGTGTTTGCGCTGCCATTAGCGTACTCTTGTGAAGCGTAACCGATAGCAGTAATACTGCTTCCAGGCCCGGAGCGAGCGGTGTAATTGCCTATCGTCGTGTTGAACGAGCTTAATGTGTTAACGGCTTGTGATTCAGCTCCAATGGCAACATTGTCAAATGCGTTTGATGCAACAAATGGATTTGGAGAAAGCAGAGCATTGCTTCCAATTGCGATACTATTTGAGCCTGCAATGGCGCCCCCGGCTTCAGTTCCTATGGCAATATTATCGTCTCCAAATGAAGATGTGCTCTGATTGAGTGTAGATTCTCCGATAGCTATGTTCCCGTATTGATTAGTCAGGTACTGAGAACTAGATATTCCGATGCCAATATTGGAACTACCTGAGCTTAATCCGTTCAAACTGCCTATTCCAAGAGCAATATTTGCAGCACCGCTTGTATTACTGATTAATGAAGCACCACCAATGGCGATATTCTCGTATCCGGATGAATTATTCGCTAATGAATTGGACCCTATTGCAATGCACCCTTCGATCGAATTATTCCCTTGGCTTACCGTCATTTGTTGGATGCGAATTGGACCATTCACATCAAGAATATAGCTTGGCGTTCTTCCAACCCCGATGTTGGTGCCATCATTTATGAGCGCTCCGCTTGCTTCCCAGGTTGTTCCATTGTTGCGCAATGTTTGATTTACGGTGCCGCTTACTAGTGGGCCTGTGGCACCGGGTAAGCCAATAGGCCCTTGTGCTCCGGTAGCTCCTGTCGCCCCGGCCGGTCCTGTAGCTCCTATTGGTCCTTGAGGTCCTACAGCACCTGCTGGTCCCGTCGGCCCTTGTGGCCCGGCTGCACCGGTTAAGCCTGTGGTTCCTTGTGCACCTGTGGCCCCGGCAGGCCCCGCCGGTCCTTGCGGCCCGGTTGCGCCGACTAAGCCTGTGGTTCCTTGTGCGCCTGTTGCCCCCGCCGGTCCTGCCGGTCCTTGCGGCCCTGTTGCACCGGTTAAGCCTGTGGTTCCTTGTGGACCTGTCGCGCCCGTTGGTCCTTGCAGTCCTTGTGGTCCCTGAATATTTCCTGCATCAATCCAATCCGTACCATCCCAAACCCACAGATGTCCGGTGGCCTGCACAATGTAACCATCGCCATTTGTATTCCCTGAGTTAGGCAGTTCCGCTTCCGTCGCTGCACTTCCTTGGATAGTGATTGAAGTACCGTCAGCACCATCCTCACCGGCCGGTCCTTGCGGTCCCTGCTCACCTTGAATGCCCTGTGGCCCCTGCGGTCCTTGCGCTCCGGTTTCTCCTTGTGCGCCTTGTGGTCCAGCGGCTCCGGCGATGCCGTCAACGCCGTCAGCACCGTCAGCACCGTTCGCGCCGGCTGGTCCTTGCTGTCCTTGTGGTCCTTGCTGTCCTTGTGGACCTGCATTGCCTTGCGGCCCTTGAATATTGCCTGCATCCACCCATGCTGCGCCATCCCATACCCATAAATGACCGTTATCCTGTGCGATAATACCATCACCGGCTGTATTGCCGGAAAGCGGTAATTCAGATGAGCTACTCACGCTACCTTGAAATTCCACCGAGGTTCCGTTGGCTCCCTGAGGTCCTTGCGGCCCTTCAGGCCCTTGCATGCCTTGATCGCCCTGAGGTCCGACATTGCCCTGTGGTCCGGCAATTCCTTGAGGACCTTCATTGCCCTGAGGACCCTGCGGCCCTTGTGGTCCCTCGGGCCCTTGTGGGCCGGGTAGTGCACTGCCGGAAGTCTCCGCATACAGCGCATAAGGCACACTCAAGAGTTGACTCATCGCGTATACAGCGTAATTGTTGCCTCCTTGTGGATCTGTTTCCGTGCGGATGAAGTACGGGCCATCCGACCAATCAATGGTGCTGAAGTCGCCGGTTTGAACCGAGCCGCTGCCAATTTCGAGTGTCACGAGTCCATTCGTATTCGTAGTCGGTGTCTGTGTTTCAACGTACACTACTTCTTCGCCGGCTACTCCGCGCATGATGCTTAAACGCATGCCTACGGGTTGATTCGTGACCAGTGCTTGTGACGCATTACGCACAACTGCCTGGTAACTCATTTTTTGAGGTGCTTGGGAATAGCCTGTTAGGCTCACAACGGACAATACAATACCGATGGCAATACTGAAAATGGATTGCTTATTCATAGAAAAGGGTTTTAAAGAAAGATGATGAACCTAGTGCTTGATGAGCTTGTAAGCGGCGGTGTTGCCTTTGCCATTGGTGATTTGAACGAGGTAAGTAGATGCCGACCAATCGCTCATGTTTACTGCAGTGCGCGCTCCGGCTAATTGTATTTGCTGAACAAGCTTGCCATCGCTTGAAAAAAATGAAGCCGTTAAATCAAGCTCGGAAGAAGGAATCTGAATCACCACCTCCGAAAGTGTGGGGTTGGGGAACAGTGAAATGCTGATGGCCTGCAAAGGTTCATCTACATGAACTGCAAAAAGCTCATAGGGTTGTTGAACGCCCTCATTCACGGAAGCCATCGGGGTGGTCGTGTTTCCAACGGCGATCTGACCGATGGAGTAGGACACGCTTCCGGAACCGGAAACAGCATCACCTCCTGAAGCTACCGTGGCGGTTTGTGCACAGACTAGGATGGGGGCAAATAAGAATGTAAGTAAACTGAAATTCTTCATGATCGGGATGGGATGATTTAAACCACAAAGAATGACGAAAGCGTGTAAACATGCAATAACACGTTTTTGCTATTTATCCACCAATGTGACGTTTCAATTCATGCACCGCTTCGTCCCACAGCATTTTTTGATCGTCTTCCTCACCCTCATCGGCAAAGTCTGATACAATCATCGCCAATTCACCGGTCATCTCGTCTATCTTGATGCGTAACTCGAAGAAGTTCGTGTCTTTATCTGATTCATCAAGCCACTGATAGCGCACCATTTGTTCTTTCTTCTTTGAAACGAGTTGGGCTTTACGCTCCTCACCTTCCCAAATGAAGGTGTAAACATCTCCTCGAATATGCACCTGTGGAGCGAACCATTCTTCCAGCCCGCTGGGTGTTGACATGCAATTGTATAAAATACTATCGGACGTGCGGATAATGTACTCGAGTTCAATGGGTTTTTTGGCCATGGTATTTTGTTCAGGTAAGGGTATGCAAGAATAGCTTTTTTTTTCGCTTTTGAAGTTTTTTTACATCAGTTTTTGCATCGCATGAAAAAGAGTATATTTGCGCCCTCGAATTTGGCGGGGTAGCTCAGCTGGTTAGAGCGCATGATTCATAATCATGAGGTCGGGGGATCGTGCCCCCCTCCCGCTACAAAAGGATAAGCACAAAAAAAAGCCGCTATGAAGCGGCTTTTTTATATCTGGTTGATTTGATTGCTTAGTAACGATTACCGCGGTCATAACCACCGCCGCCGTCGCCGTCACGGTTGAAGCGCGGCTTGAAACCACCTTCGCGACGACCGCCACCACTGCCACCACCGAAATTGCTACGTGGACGATCATTGCTGCGAGGACGCTCTTCAGCTTCCTTAACATTGATCTTACGACCGCTCACATCAGTTTGATCCAATTGTGCAATCGCTGCACGACCTTCATCTTCTGATGACATTTCTACAAAACCAAAACCGCGTGAACGACCGGTTGCACGATCAGTCACCACCTTGGCAGAAGCCACGGCGCCGAAACGAGTAAATACTTCGCCAAGCTCTTCGCTTGACATGCTGTAATTCAGCCCTGAAACAAAAATGTTCATTTTTAAAACTGTTTGTTGATTATAAAATTAGACAACTGCAAACTCCAACAAACATTGACCACAGTAGAAAACGGATTGTTGAAAGAGGAGTAGTCTGTACAAATATAGACCTTTTCGCTTACCGTGCAAGAAAAAACTTACTTTTCTAGATGAGGGTCAATTTTTTATGAAATCGAGATGATGGTTTCATAGCCGGCATGCGCGCGAACATTGAATACGCTGTCGTCCTCGAAAAGCAAGTATTGGCCTTTGATTCCGGTAAGGGTGCCCTCGATGACAGACTGATTGTCCAGCTTGATTGAGCGCGGTTTTGTAGCGAGTTTGACGACAGGGTAATGGATGTGTGTTACGGTATCGTCGTCACTTATAAAATCGAAGTATTCTTCGGGCAGCAGATTCAAGGCGGCCTCTTTGTGCTCCGTCAGGGGCATAGTGTCTTTGAACTCACCTTTCAGCATGGCTTGCCAGGCGGTTTTATCATCCATATGCGCTTTCAGCACAACTTCGATAAGTCCGGCGAGTTGGCGGTACGGTACCAGGGCTAGTGGAATCCCTTCTACTGCGCCCTGATCTATCCAGCGTGAAAAAAGATTGGTGGCGCGGGTTACGCCGACTTTTACACCGCCTGTTCGCGAGAGGTAAACATAGTGGGGCTGATTGTGGTGCTTTTCTTCCCATTCCTTATCGCGTAGCGCAACTCCTTCATGAATGCGACTTAATTCAGGACGTATAATGGCCGGATTGCCCAATGGTGAGCTCATCCAGGCGTCGTAACTCATTCCCTCTCCGTAGGTCTTTTTGATTTTTTTGCCCGTAGCTATGCAGTGAATATTTCCTGTAAATTCAATCTTGACAGAGCGGCCTAGCCATTGATTCACATCCTGGTCGCCGAGGTACTCCAGTATATTCAACTGGGGTAAGGCATACAGGGCGATACCGTCTTCCCCCAGGCGGGTGTTCATTTTTCTCAGGTTTGTGGTGATGTGTGTCATAGAGTAATCTGCTTAATTCGCAAACATTGCCGGCGCAAATCAACGAACTATTGAAATGAATCACAGCGTATCAGAAAAAATTGTCATCCCAAGTCCCAATTATACTTATTCCGAATATGTTGCCCTAGTAGAGCGCTTGCTGGAAGAGGAAAAAGTAACGGGCCATCAGCAAAGCGATTCCTTGGTGGAATACACGCGGTTGAATATGCATCGCTTGCATCGATGGGAAAAAACGTGGCAACCGGATGCCGCCGTAGCCGAGCGCTTTGGGGCCATTAAGAGGTCATTAACCTGGGTCGTAATTACCGAAGGTTGGTGCGGCGATGCTGCTCAGCAAATTCCTGTGATAGAGAAATTGGCCGCCTTGAGCGGTTCAATTACCGTGCGTTACGTTTTGCGCGATGAGCATCCGGAGTTCATGGATTTGTTTCTGACCAATGGAGCGCGATCGATTCCTGTGATTATTTGTCTGAACGAATCCAACGAACTGCTCTGGAAGTGGGGGCCACGCCCACAAGAGGCTTTAGAGTTGCTTAATCACCTGAAAGCGGAAGGCATGGACGATGCAGAACGAAAGAAAGAACTTCACGCCTGGTATGCCCGAAATAAGCACCAAGCGCTACAGTCGGAACTCTATCAACTTGTCGGTGGTTATAGTTCTTAGTCATGATTTGTCTTGTGAAAATTGAGACGAATGTATTTTTACCGAGAAACGCGGTTGGGCGACTCTGAATTGTTTCGGTACAGTCCTTGCCTTCGGGCTAGCATTCTTTAGCAAAAGAAATTGTTAAAATTGCGACCGGTTAAACAACTTTGCAGCTTGTTGCATCATCATTCTAATACATCTCAGCGACTATGAAAGTACTCAAACTTGTATTTGCAGCCCTCCTCTTTTTAACGCTCGGTAACCTTACCAGCGCTCAAGTAAAATACAAAATCAAAGGCCACATCGAAGGTCTAAAGGACACTTCCATCTATCTGGCCAACTACTATGGCAATAAGCTCTATTACAACGACACAGCCTTTGTCGACAGTAAGGGCAATTTCTCCTTTGACGGAAAACCATACAATGAATGCGGCAAGTATGCTATTGTGGTCAATAACAGCAGTCGAATGGATATTGTGGTTGATCAAGAAGAAATTGAACTTGATTTTACAGCTGACTGCCGATTGGACGCCATCAAGGTGAAGCAATCGAAGAATAACAAAATCTTCTTCGACTACGTCATGTATATCAGCGATAAAATGCGCAGCCGAAACCCGATTGATGCCGCGCTGCAAGATTCAACCAAAACCGAAGAGGAAAAGAAACCGTTCCGCGAACAGTTGAAGAAAATGAATGATGATGTCGTGGCGTATCAAAAAGACATGATTGCGAAAAATCCGGATTTGCTGATTAGCAAGCTGATTAAGATGTCGATGGATATCGAGGTGCCCGAAGCTCCCGCCGATTCTTCAGAGGAAGGAAAGAAGTTGTGGCAATATTTCTATTACCGCACGCACTATTTCGATAATATCGATTTAAAGGATCCACGTATGGTACGCGATCAAGCCTATCACAAATTGATCGAGAAATATGTGACACAAACGTTGCCTCAAATACCGGATACCATGATTGCCGAGGTGCAGCGACTGGTAGCAGCGGTGGGTGACAATAAGGATGGGTTTAAATACATCGTGCACCAGTTCACCTACAATTTTGAAACAGCCAAAATCATGTGTATGGACGAAGGCTTTGTATTCATGATTGATAATTACTACTCCAAGGGAATGTGTGATTGGGTCAAGAAGGAAAAGATTGACGAAATGAAGAAGGCTGCTGATGAGAAGCGCCATTGTTTGTGCGGCGAAATCGGATTGAATATTGTTCTGCCGGATACAGCTGACGTTTGGCGTTCGATGTATGACACCAACAGTAAGTACACCTTGCTGGTTATTTGGGAAGCTTCTTGCGGTCACTGTAAGAAGGAAATTCCCAAAATCAACGATTTATACAAGCGCTGGAAATCAAAGGGACTGGAAGTATTCGCGGTTCACAACAACATGGAGATTGACAAATGGAAAAAGTTTGTGCGTGATGAAAAGCTTGAGTTCACGAACGTTTCGAGAAATCAGTTTATCATGACTCAGGACTCTGCAACCAAGTTGATTTATGGCGGTAAGACAACGCTTCAGAGTTTGAATTATCATCAGTATTGGGATGTGAACAGCACGCCGAAGGTTTACCTTATGGACAAGGATCATAAGATCATTGCCAAATCTCTCGGGGCTGAGCAGCTGGAGGATTTGCTCAACAAATTAGATTCAGGAGCTGATACCTCGGCACCGCTGCAGCAAACGGAGTATGAGGATGAAGACGAAGCACCGGGCAAAATAAGAAAGCCGGCTAATGGCTTGCCGAAGAAGCCTGCTCCCAAAGAATCAAAGAAGAACTAATCCATAAACGCATCCCAACGGGGTGCGTTTTTTATGATGCATTTAGAATCAATACTCAAAGTGCGAATGGGCCTAAAGGAGTGCACAGCTGTTGCGGCCTATGCTTTGGAGCGCGATGAGGTTTACTTGGACTTATTGGAGTTCGTAGAACACGGCAATGATGTGCAGGCTATGAAAGCGTCATGGGTGATGGGGCATATCAGAAGGCTGAATCAAACACAAAGTTTGAAGTATCAGGATAAGCTTATCCAACTTCTGCAGCAATCATCTATCGGAGGCGTTCAGCGTGAACTGCTTAAATCCCTGGAAGGATTAACGCTGAATGAAGCGAATGAAGCGGCGCTGCTAAATTTTGCATGGAGTGGTGCAGTCAACATGCAATACGATATTGCAGTGCGTTATTTATGCCTGCGCATTTTACGTTTCTTCAGCAAACGTTTCCCTGAACTACGGGAGGAGTTAAAGTCGATAGAAGCAATGCAGCGTGAAAAAACAGATCGATTCCCTTAATAAAAAAAGGCCCGAAGGCCTTTTCATTATCGTTTCTTAAAGTAGAGTCGCGTGATGAATATCCCTTGCCCATCATCCTTCCCGGCGTCACTTTCAACGGCACTCGTTACGAAAGCCAGATCAAATCCTTGGGCCGACATTTCATTGAGCTTGGAAGTAATCAGCGCGTCGTTGGAAGCAATGTTTTGAAAGTTGATTCCGACCATGCTGAAGAAGTTGAGCATTTTTGTTTCCTTGAAGGTGCTAATCTTAATTTCAGAGCGATCAATGTCTCCTTGTTTGGAGTCCTTGCCATCAGAACGATTCGTGGTAAACGCATTGTGATCGACAACGGATGTAGCTTCAATCATTCTGGATCTGCCTGTTCCACCGGGTATGATGGATTCTATCAAGGTAACAACCTGATATTGTGCAAAGGCAAATTGACAAATGGCTAGCATGGCCAGGGTGAGGAGTTGTTTTTTCATAGGGTAGGAGGATTATAGGGTTGTAGGATTATAGGGAGATGTGCAGATTGTAAAGCATAAACGCATAACGGTCGGTAACAGATTCAATGATTTGATTGGTGCTCATACCGGCGCCATGGCCTGCACTTTCCTGGATACGAATGATAGCAGGGTGCTCGCCAACATTGCATTCTTGCAGACGCGCTGCGAACTTGAAGCTATGGGCCGGAACAACGCGGTCGTCGTGATCTGCTGTCATCACC
>CANHYZ010000063.1 GCA_947464885.1 Flavobacteriales bacterium | reverse complement strand
TTACCTTGGTATTCGTGGATGTTCATAGCGAATGAGAAATTTTGATGGCGCGAAAATAGGAAAGAATGCGCAACGGCGAGTGGCGAATGGCGAATGACGAGTGGGTGTTTGCTTTCCGGCATTTTCCGGCAGGGGTTGCATCAACCTAAAGGTCGTCCTTCAAGGGGCCCCGGGGCTAACTTTCAATAGCGACGAGTAGAAGGATAGACTCCACAGCCCCGAGGGGCTGACCAATCCATGCAGTAAGATTGCAATCAATATTGATTATCCTTCTGCGACATGCAGCAGTGGGGCTACTTTCCTGTTTAGAAATGGTTTTTAAAGGAATGCCCAATCTGCTTTCAGATTAAGTTTCACCAGAAATTTTAGATTCCATTCGAAAAAAAAGTAGTTTTTTTTGGAATAGACTCCAAAAATTTGGGTTTTGTGTGTTTATGCACAGCTTTTCTAAAATGGAGTTGTTTGTTGTTGATTGTTATCCTTTACAGAGTGTGCACTCTGGTTTCCTTCAATCCATTTTACTGGATACAATTGATTATGGAATTCATGCAACCTTCTGTTTAGGCCAAGCGTCAATACATAAGTCCGCAAGGAAACCTAATTAACCACTAGATTATCTATGAAAACATTTTACTCTTTGTCTTGGACGGCTTACTGCCTTGCCGTTTGTTGTTACCTGTTAGTTGCTTCTATAATTGGTCAAAGCAGCATTGTTGCTCAAACTTCGACTAGTTGTATGGGCGATTTTATGCCTTATGCAACCGTTGCGCGAAGCAATGGTGAGATGTTCCGTCAGTTTGCCGATATTAATATGGATGGCCTTACAGACATTATTACTCAGGAATCAGGTGCATTTGCTCGCTTTTATGTGAATACCGGATCAAGCTTTCAGCCCGCTGGCACCTTACAGTTGCCTCCATTCGGTAATGTTGTCGCAGCCAAGGATTTTGACAATGATGGTTGGGTTGATCTGTTGTCCAACTCCATTACCGGTCAAACATGCCAAAGCAATCAGATTCGTATTTTTTGGAATACTGGAACTGACGGTTCCTTTTTTGATGCTACTCTTAGCACTAATCTTCCTCTTCCCGCCAATCCTTACTGCATGCAAAGTCAAGACATCGATTTTGATGGTGATGGTTGGATGGATGTTATCGCGACCAGCATGCCTTTTAGTCCATCAACGAATAGCCCCGGCAGAACCTATAAAAACAACGGAAGTCGAAACTTTAGTGTAGCTGCTGATTTCCTCTGGCCGCGTGATCTATACGGAACTCATGTCCGCGATTTCAATGGAGATGGTAATGCTGATTTTATGGTTACGCTTAAGGATGGATGGGCTGATGGTTTGCGCGGCATGTATTATTATCGCGGTAATGGTAATGGGACTTTTCAAACACCGATAATCAATTTCAATTCTCCTCCTCTGGCTGCCGGTGGTTTTCCCATTCAATCCGATCCGTTAGTTAACGCAACTGAGGACGTCATGATGGGCATCAATGGCTTGAGTCCGTCAACCCTGAAGCTGGGCAGGTGGAACGGGCTCGATAACTTCACTTTTAGTGATATTTCCATTCCCTCTGGTTTTTCTGTTGGTCAAAGTTTCGATTTTGACGCCGATGGCACCCAAGATTTGGTTTTATATTCACTTCCGAACCAACAAGTGATGACCTACTTGCACGGTAACGGCGACGCGACGTATGCAGCCATGTCTGAGACTATTTTCCAAACCCAGGATTTCTCTTTGTACAGTCTGTTTACAGACCCTGCAAGTAATTTACAGTACCTGACAGGATATAATAATGAGACGTTATACGTCTATCGAAGATCAGCGACAGAAGTAATTGTCAATTCAATTTCAGCAACCATTTGCGAGAATACTTTTTTTCAATTTGGTGAAGACAGCTTATCTCATTCCGGCGTTTATTCTCGATCACTTGCATACAATAGTCTCGGTTGTGATTCAGTAGTGGAAGTGCTGACATTAAACGTAACTCCATCTGAAATTTTGACCATTGACACATTAATTATTGAAGGTGAGTCAATAGAATTTAATGGACAAGTAATTACTGCTGCCGGAACGTATACTGCTTTGCTTGAAAGTCTCTCTGGATGTGATAGCAGTGTGGTCTTAAACTTAGCTGTTGTTCCCGCAGAAGATCCCTGCGGAAACTCTCTTTTTCAGTACAACTGGATGACACTCGTAAATGAGAACTCCCCAAGTAACGATGAAGTTAATGGGTTTCTATCGGGGTGCAGCGTATACGGAAACAATTCGCGCAATCAGAATATCCCCCTATCCATTAATAATAACGGGCAACTTAGTCTAATTGGTGTTTCGAATTGTGATGCATTAACGGCGACACTTGACACCGATAACGGAGCCATCATTCATCAGGATATTTATGCATCGCCATTTGGTGATTTAGGATGCGGTATCCTTATGAATACGGAGAATATTTTTTCTACGGCGCTCGTGGCCAATCAGTCTGACTCCGAAATTGCCAGTGTACTGTTTCGCAGAAATTCAATTTCGGGGTATGAGATTTTTTCTACCGAAATCAATGACGACCTGAGAAATGCAAGTGTTATATTAAGAAGAGCCACTCCGGATCGTTTCTATTTATACGGAAATGCCTATAATAATTCTCGAAGTGCAACTGTGCATAAATTGCATTGCTTTGACACGTTGGGTAATCGCCTTTGGACCAATGTAGCGCCCGATTATGATTACTTCTATGGATATACGGGAGGAATAACCGTTGACATCGAAGGTAATGCATATGTGACGTCTAAGATAGAAGCAGGTGGAGGGCCTTTCAGTTATAATGTGGTCATTCGAAAAATTTCCTTGGAAGGAAATGAACTATGGCGATTCGATTACAACTACGGCGAGGACTATGCCTACGATATCGAGCTTGATGCCCAGGGAGATGTTTATTTCAGTGTGGGTGTCCGACCTAGCCAAAGCCGTTTGGTGAAGTTGAGCGGAAGTACCGGACAGTTAGTCTATGATGTGAATTTTCACAATCAGGAGTCTTATTCCTCATTCTGTTTGCAAGGAGAATTTTGCGCGTTGGTTCATCAGGAATATTTGAAACTGTTCCGAGCCAGTGACGGTGAATTGCTTTGGTCGGTGCAAATGGGTGGGTACACAGCCGATCATCTTGCCTTTATGGGTAACTCTCTCGTTGTTACAACAATTGCCGGAGTGGAGGTTTATGATTTGACGGGTTCGCTTCTGCAGACAATCGTTTTACCCAACCAGGAACAGTATTTATACCGGAGCGCAATTCCATCAGATGATAATCTAGATCTCTATGTTTTAGGACTCCGTTATGAGGGTAACCCTAACAAGATTTTTGCAGCGAAGTTTAGTCGCTCTTCGACTACAGGAGTTGTCGTTTTAAATGAGTCCATCTGCGAGGGATCGTCCTATGTGTTCGGTAACATGCAGCTGACGGAGGCCGGTAACTATACCGATACGCTTGTTACTGCTTTGGGTTGTGATTCGATTGTCGTTCTCAACCTTACGGTTACTCAGCCAATGGTTCAATATGTGAGCGCAACGTCGTGCGATACTTATACCTGGGATATTAGCGGTGAAACCTTTGATTCTACCGGAGTTTACTTCTACAGCGATGGCTGTATGGATTACGTGTTAGACCTTTTGGTTAGTTATTCAAGCGTGACACAGCTGTCGGTAGAAATAAATAACGGCGAAACCTATAATTTTAATGGACAGCAACTGTCACAAGCAGGCTCTTATGAATTTGTCTTGTCAAACGCCTCCGGCTGCGATAGTCTGGTCATATTGACGCTCTCCGTTCAGCCAGGTAATTTGTGCGAGTTGATAGCTTCTCAAACTACTATTTGCAGTGGTGAAAGCGCTATGCTGGGAGTCATTTCAATGGAGGTTTCTGATAGCACAGTGATACCAGAGTATGCAGTGGGTGATGTTACTCCTTCGGGTGGGATCGTTTTTTATGATAAGGGCTTTGAGTCAGAAGGTTGGCGATATTTGGAGGTCATGCCTGTGGATGTTTCGGGACCGACCTATTATTCGGGCTGTTACTGCACATCAATCATAGGTACCACAAATGCGTTGGGTTCGGGATATGAGAATAGTCAAATTTGGTCAACCTACTCTTGCTCGCTTGTACCCTTTGATTATTTCTATGGAGGTTATTCGGGCTGGTATTTGCCTTCAGTTGCCGAGTTGAATGAAATTTATCAAAGTCTTGCGCTGAACGATATGGGATCATTCTCACAGGGCGGTTATTGGTCTTCTAATCCTGCACCTTACGGCTCATGCGGGATTGATGGAGGAAATGCTGTTGTGAGCTTCGTGAATGGTCAATCCTATGGTGAGTATCGTCCCGGTTTTGCAGGCTCGGGTTATGCGAGACTTGCACGACGATTCGTTGCAGAACCCATTTCGAGCTACCTGTGGTCAACCGCTGAAACTACACCCACGATAACGGTTGCTCCAATGGAAACAACCACTTATAGTGTAATGGTTACCCAGGGATCTCAAACGTGCAGTGGCGCAATCACGATCGATGTTATACTGCTTGACGCATGCGGAGAATGCGGAGGATCCGGCATTGCTGGATGTGATGATCCCTATGCCTGTAATTACTTCACGGAAGTCACCTGCAATGATGGCTCATGTGTTTATCCCGGTTGCACGGATATTTACGCCGACAACTATGATTACGTTGCGGGTTGTGATGATGGAAGTTGTTTCTATTTCTACGGATGCAGTGACCCATCTGCCTGCAACTGGACACCGGAAGCCGTCTATGATTATTACTGTTATTATCCGGGCTGTACCGATTACTATGCGTCTAACTATGATTATTATGCAGGTTGTGACGACGGTAGTTGTATTTACAGTGAGTTTGGCTGCAGTGATCCGTACGCATGCAATTGGAATCCAGCTGCGATTTATGATGATGGTTCTTGCAACTATGGTGGATGCACCAATCCTTATGCGTTGAATTATGACCCTTACGCTTCTTGTGATGATGGAAGTTGCTTTTACTATGAAAACGGTTGCTCTGACTATTATGCATGCAATTGGAATCCATATGCCTACATCGATGATGGTTCATGTGTCTACCCGGGATGTACCGACCCATTGGCTTGTAATTTTAATGTGGCCTCCGGTTGTGATGACGGTTCTTGCTTTTACATCGAAGATTGTCAGTTTGAGCCATTTGAGGATGTCACGGGACTTTTCCCATTTTCAACTGATAATGCGATGTTGGATTTGATTGACTTCAATAATGACGGCCTTGATGACGTGATTTCACATCAATTGCATATCTCGGAAAGCACCAAGCTATATCGCAATGATGGTAATAGCCTTTTTACCGATGCATCCCTAGAAACAAATTTCCCTACTTCCAATTATCGCAAAATTGCTGATTTGAATAAGGATGGATTTTCTGATATAGTTACGTATTTATACGAGGGTGACAACTTTACCGGTATCTGTCAACTACACTTGAATTCAGGAGCATTATTCAGCTCGCCGGAGTCTTGCAATTCTGTTAACTTGTTTGAAGGGTTCGGCGTATCTGCTGCGGGATTGAAAATGGGTAAGTGGTCCGATTTCAATAACGATGGGGTTTATGATCTTGTCCAGTTCGTCACTTCCGGAGGATCGACTATGCTATATGGCGTTCCGGGAAGTTTAGCATGCAACGAATGTGGTTACAGGTTGAATTTTGAACAAAAACAAGAGTTGTGGATTGTCAATGCCGTTGATGATTTCAATTTTCAATTTATTGACTTAGACCAAGATTTTGATTTGGACATAATTACAGCGTACGGATATTCTCAGTATAGTAATTACACTTATAACGTTCACCTGAATAATGGCTCAGGCCAATTCACTACAACATCGGATAATCTGGGAATTTTAGGTGGAAGAGTTAATGCAATGACCGGAGCCGGTGAGTTGAATAATGATGGTAAGGTTGATATGGTGAGTGGCGCAGCCGACTGTTGCACCGGCGCTGGCGACCCGCTGACGGTGTACCTTTCAACCGATAATTCCTATTCCACAAGCATAACCGCCATGACCAAGGCTAGCTATGCATATTACAATGGAACTAGTATCACGGATTTTGATTTGGATGGCAATTTGGATGTATTCTGGACAAGCATAGCAGCGATTGGTAGTTCTGCTTTGAAACTCTATAAAAATGACGGTCAGGGTGGATTTTTTGAAGTATCAAACCCTATGGGACTTGGCTTAGGGCTGACATATGGCTGTTGTCCGATTCCAGGATATACTCATGCGCTGGTACTCGATATCAATGATGATAAGAAGCCTGATGCAGATATTCACAGTATAGATTGGATTAGTCCTTTTAATACTTGGCAGGACTGGACAAAGCTGAATACGAGCACAAATAATTCATTGAAGCTTCGTCTGAGCGCTTGCACGGGTTTATCAGACGGTACAGCAGCCAGCGTCAGCTACAAAACAGGCGGAGAATGGTTCTATCAGCAGTTCTATCCAAAGACACAGGACAACAATCAACCGTTTCTTTATTTAGGATGTGGAACTAATTCAATCATTGATTCACTCGAAATTGATTGGGTCGGCGGTGCCGTTTCAGTTTACACGGGGCTTTCAACCGGTCAGTACTTTGTTGCTGTTGAAAATGCGAATTGTGTGCAAGGTTATATGACAGCAGCCCCTTGCGACGACAACGATCCCTGCACGGTGAATGACATCATTCTCGTCGATTGCTCTTGCGCAGGAACCTTCGCTGATACCGACAACGACGGAACTTGCGATGCCAACGACAACTGCGCAGGTTCTGAAGCCGGCGCTGCCTGTGACGATAACGATCCCTGCACGGTGAACGATATCATCCGTGAAGATTGTTCGTGTGTTGGTGTCTTCATCGATAGCGATGAAGACGGCGTGTGCGACGCCAATGATCTGTGCGCAGGTCCTGAAGCGGGTAGTAACTGCGATGACAATAATCCATGCACCGTTGATGATGTAATCCTTGCTGATTGCTCGTGCGCAGGAACAATTGCCGATAGCGATAATGATGGTGTTTGCGATGCATTTGACCTTTGCTTCGGTCCTGAACCCGGCAGCAACTGCGACGATGGTAACCCTTGCACAATCAACGATGTCGTCAACGATGCATGCACTTGCATGGGTGAACCTGTTGCAGTCAATACGTCAATTACCTCGGCTACCGCTTGTGATAGCTATGTGTGGAACGGTGAGCAATACACTGCGTCAGGTACGTATACCATCCAAACAACTAATGCTGCAGGCTGTGACAGTCTGGCGACGCTTGTTCTTGAGATTCGTCAATCCAGCTTTGCCCCGCAGTCGGCCTCAGCGTCGTTAACAACGATTACCGCCGGTCAATCCGTTACACTTTCTGTAGTTGGTGGTTCGTTAGGAACCGATGCACAATGGATGTGGTACAGCGGTTCGTGCGGCGGAACATTGGTCGGACAGGGAACGTCAATCAGCGTAGCTCCATCGGCAACTACCACCTATTTTGTAAGGGCAGTAGGAGTGTGCAACACTACCGCTTGCGCCTCCGTAACGGTCAATGTATCGGCCTTACCTTGCGGCCCGCAAACCATTTCAGCATCTTCAACAAGTATCTGCGCCGGAAATGCAGTGACTTTATCTGTAACAGGTGTGCTTTCAACCGGTGCGGTTTGGAAGTGGTATAAGAACGGTTGCGGCTTAGGCACTTCCGTTGGAACAGGCGCAACGATTGCCATCATTCCAACAACCAATACATCCTATTTCGTACGTGCAGAAGGTGGATCGTGCGGTTTGACTTCTTGTTTATCTGTTGCGATTACAGTGGCTTCAGTTCCGGCCAAACCAACGGTGATTACAGGTCCGACAACAGCGCTGTGCTCACAACAGGGTGTTGTTTACTCAACGCCTCAATTGGCCGGTGTGAACAGTTATTTGTGGACAGTCCCAAGCGGCGCAACGATAGTGAGTGGACAAGGAACTTCCAGCATTACGGTGAATTTCAGTTCATCCATTGGTCCAAATTCGACCTGCGGTTACACCGGTATTTGTGTGAGTGCATTGAATGGCTGTGGAGCAAGCTTGCATCAGTGCATGCAGGTGAGCCTAACGCCCGGCGCACCAGCCGGCATCGTTTCACCAACAGCGGTATGCCGCTTCCAGGAAGCAACGTTCTCCGTGTTGAATCCCATTGCTGGAATGAGTTATACCTGGGAAGTACCAAACAACTGGCAGATTCTAAGCGGCCAAGGAACTTCAACCATCACCGCGATGGTCGGTTTGAATAATGGTCAGGTGCGTGTGTATGCCACAAACACTTGTGGTATGTCGAAGAAATTCTCGCGCTACGTTGGACCAATCAACTGCAACCGTTCTGAAACGTCGCTTCATCTGGATTTATGGCCCAACCCGGCTAGCCAAAACGTGAAGTTTGCGCACGGCGGAATTCAACCTGAAATCCTTGAGATATATGATTTGCTCGGTAGAGAAATCTATCGCGGCGATTGGGTAGGCGAGTGGAATGTCGAAACCCTTGAAGCCGGCATCTACTTCGTGCGAATTACCCATCAAGGTGAAAGCGTTGTTAAACGCCTTGAAGTAGTGAGATAGGTATTAAGGACGAAGTGCGAAGGGCGAGGGGCGAAGTGAAGTGCATCAAGCATATTCCTTCATCCCTCGCCCTTCGCCCTTCGCCCTTCGCCCTTCGCCCTTCGCTAGTTCCCCCACGCCCGATACACCTCTGCCTGAATCTCCGTGCGGATGTTGAGCTCCTGCAACTTCTTGTTCTCCGCATCAGGATGGACGCGGTTGCTGAGGAAGACGTAAACCAAATCGTGGTCGGGATCTGCCCAGCACATCGTGCCGGTGAAGCCCGTGTGAC
>CANHYZ010000062.1 GCA_947464885.1 Flavobacteriales bacterium | reverse complement strand
TTCTTTCCAAATCAGTGTTGTCAATGGACGATCAATCAACTCCATTCGTTCGTACTTGAAATAGCGCGAGAACTCTTCATTCACGTCCAACAAACGAAGTTCATTAAGCTCTGCAATTGCAAGCTTGTCTACCGGATGGTTTAATATTTCATTCAGAAAATCACTCATTCTTCCTCTTTCGATTCCTTGGGCAATTTAATTTTTTGTCCGTTGATACGCACCACTTGGCCTTCCTTATAATACAACTGAAGTGCCTGCATTCCGTTGGTTTCGTAATAATCCCAACGTCCGTCCATCTCTCCTCCTTCATAACCACCCGTCATTTGAACCTGACCATTGGGATACCAATATCTATGTCTTTTCACTGGTATGCCCGATTGAAATTCTCCTTCAAACGATTTTTTCCCGTTGCTGTGGTACCATACCCACACGCCATCGCGCTCACCATCGAGGTAATTACCGGTTTCCGTGTGATCGTTAACCGTCAGTTTCCACAATCCTGATTTCGCACCGCTGATATACTCACCTTCATTGAATACATTTCCGAGGGTATCATACTCAATTGCCATCCCATCCTCTTTGCCATTCCTATACATCTCATCGCGATGGAGCAACCCGCCCGGAAAATACCACTTCCATGCGCCCGTAGGTAAATCCTTTCGGTAACTTCCGACTTGCTCAGTCTTACCTGATGCGAAATAAAATTGCCATGGTCCTTCCTTTAATCCCTCTACATAAGAACCCTTGGCGCGCAACTCCCCGCCCGGGTAAAATAGTTTCCAGTCACCTATTCTGCGACCCAAACTGTCGATCATACCTTCGCCAACCAACACGTTGTTATCATACAACAGCCCTCCAGATTCTTTTCCATTGTCATCATACAAGCGAAAATTTCCTTGTTTCTTTCCTTCTCTGTAGGTGCCTACTTCTTTCAAATTACCGTTTGCATGGTACTCCTTTCGAATATCCAGGATAGCTGTTGATGCTTCATCCACAACCAACACATCATCCTCATAACGTTCCAACTTATCCAACTCACCCTTGCGGTTAAAGTATTTGAATACTCCGTTCTTCATGCCGCGTGCCCAATTTCCTTCAAAATGAAGTGATCCATCTGCGTACAAATCTCTCCAAACACCCGTTCGTTTACCCTGTAAATCATAGCGATTGATGCGTTCTTCCGCATAAATGAAACCGCTTTTGTAGGTCAACAACGTGATGATTCGTCCATCTGTATCATACTCTGTTGCTTTGCCTTCCTCTTTGCCGTTTATAAACTGGCTGATTTTCTTCAGCTGACCATTTTCATAAAACAGTCGTGCTTCTCCATTTCGAATGTTATTGCTGTTGGTGTATTGTTCAGCCAGCTTTCCATTCTCATCAAAAACCTGCTCCGTTCCATTTTTCAGATCTTCCTTGTACTGAAGTTTCCGTTCCAGGATACCCGTTTCCCGATAGAAATTCCACGTGGAGTCGAGTTTGAAATTTAAGCGATTACCTTCAGTTTTGATTTGCCCGGTGCTGTAAAATGTTTTCCAGTAACCATCCGGTTTTCCATCCCTCAAGGTTCCCTCACTGCTCACGGTGCCATTCTCGAAACGGTATTGCACGAATTCGACTTGAGCCCACAGCACTGGTGGAAACAACAAGCAGCAAACGGTGAGCAAACAAATCAATTTCATCGGTGAGCAAAACTATTGCGTCCAACCGTATCGCACTCACCTTTTCCTGGAATCTTTCTCATGTAGTTATTATATATATTTCTTTAAATAGTTTATTATAGATATATAAGGCTGTTAATACTGTGCAGAAGATATTGTCGTCCTTATTGACTTACGGAGTTATACAGTAAGTATTGTTGTTGTGAACAGTTTTTGAGCGTGTGGTGTAATTGAGAATGAATGTATTGAGAATGCTATGAACATTGTTGAATAACTGGAGTTGTCGAAAATATGGCTGTTGAAGAGAGTTGTGAATAGTGGATTAGTTCGTGTATGGCGGCATGACATTATTGCAAAAAAGAGTAGTGCCGGTAAGTTGTACTTGTCGTATGTCAGCGAGTAGCTCTTCAAAACAACAAAAGTTGTTACGGATTCATAAGCGGTAATTCACAAAAAATCATACCTATTGGTGATAACTGTCATGTTGCTTTCAGTGTCATGGAGTTAGCACTAGAAATGGTACTTTTGACCCCATCTAATACATACAATGAATAAACTACATATCGGATCAGATCACGCGGGATTTGTATTGAAACAGGGGTTGATTGAACAGTTGAGGGCTTCTTATGATATCGTTGATCATGGTCCTGTATCTGAAGAAAGTGTGGACTATCCGGATTACGCGCATCCCGTCGCTAGGGCGGTTCAAGAGGATGGTGTTCTTGGAATACTTATCTGTGGGTCAGCTAATGGTGTAGCAATGACTGCGAATAAGTATGCGGGAATTCGGGCAGCTATTTGTTGGAAGACTGAAATAGCGGCATTGGCCCGCCAACACAACGATGCAAATGTGTTGTGCATTCCCGCCAGATTTGTATCTGAAGAGGAAGCGAAGCAGATTACACAAACGTTTTTGAATACACCTTTTGAAGGTGGTCGTCACGCTAACCGAGTTAATAAAATTGCTTGTTTATGAGAATTATCGTTATCTGTTGTTTAAGTGTCTTTTTTCACGTGGATCACTTGTTGGCTCAAGGACATGACACGTTAGCCATGCGTTATGCGCGCAGTATAAAAGCTGAGCAGTTAACAAAGCATGTGTTTACCCTAGCATCGGACGAGTTTGAGGGAAGGGAGACCGGTACGCCTGGTATCGAAAAGGCTGCGCAGTATATCTCCACATATTATGAGTCTCTGCGTATGCAACAGGCCACACCGGGTTCGTGGTTTCAATCATACCCTCTGCGCAGGGAAAGCAATGTGGGATCCTATGCAGAATATGCAGGAGCGCGCAAGATCTTCCCGGACGATTTCTATTTCTTTGGAATGGATGCTCAGGAAATAAAATCAACGGAGTTGGTCTTTGCAGGCTATGGTATTCGCGACGAGCGTCATAATGATTATAAGGGCTGGAAGTCAAAGTCAACCGGGTTCGGTGTGATCTGTTTAAGCGGAGAACCGATGGACTCCAAGGGCAGGAGCAAGATTACCGGTTCTAATGAAACATCTGATTGGAATGATGATGTTTTACTAAAGGCAGAGGCGGCAGAGAAAGCAGGAGCGAAGTTTTTGCTTGTTGTGAATACGAATTACGACATGTACATGAAGCGTGTGCGCTACTGGCTTGAACAAGCACCTATTCGGTTGGAACGCGATAAGGAAACAGCCGAAGTCGCGCACATACCAGTCATCTATATCTCTCCCGCATTTGCAAATACGTTGTTACAATCAAGCGGTAAGAACATTGAAACAATGCAGGTGAAATTGAATAAGGGAAAGCGCACGAAACCCTTGATGGTAAAGGTTGACGTTGTTTTTCATGTGGAACAAAAACGGGAGCGTCTGGAAGCGAAAAATGTAATGGCTTTTGTGGAAGGTAATGACCCGTTGCTTAAGAATGAAGTCGTTGTAGTCTCCGCACATTATGATCACATCGGTATAGTGAATGGCCAAATCAACAATGGTGCGGATGATGATGCCAGTGGAACCTCAGCTACAATGGAAATCGCTGAAGCGTTTCAGCTAGCGAAGATGGAAGGCCATGGTCCAAAACGCAGCGTGTTGATTTTGCATGTCAGTGGAGAGGAAAAGGGTTTGTTGGGTAGTGAATGGTATTCAGATCACCCAATTTTTCCCTTGGAGAATACGGTTTGTGATTTGAATATCGATATGATAGGCCGAACTGATGTGGAGCACGCTGCAGACTCGAACTACATCTACCTCATTGGTTCGGATAAGTTAAGTACAGATTTGCATAAAATCTCGGAAGATTGTAATGCCAAATACAGTAATCTGAATCTGGATTACACGTTTAACAGCCCAAACGACCCCAACCGTTTTTACTATCGTAGTGATCACTACAATTTCGCGAAGCACAATATTCCGGTGATTTTCTATTTTAGTGGCGTCCACGAAGATTATCACAAACCGGGTGATGATGCTAAGAAGATCGCGTACAAGAAAATGGAACAAATCACGCGACTAGTCTTTCACACCGCGTGGGAAGTGGCCAATCGCCCGGACAAGCTCAAAGTAGATGTCGTTAGTGATTTTAAAAACTAAATCATAAAACCATGAAAAAAATCATCGCAAGTATGTGTGTGCTGTGCCTGTTTGTTTCACTTACAGCTAGCGCGCAACAAGCAACAACTTCGGAGACTCCTGATAAGCAACAGAAGGGAGGTCACGGCCTCGGTTTAATCCTTAGCTCCTCTAATGGTAAGGGATTGAGCTACCGTTACTGGCCGGAGATTTATGGTCTGCATGTTTCCTTCGTGCCGGCAGATTTGGGTGATGAACAATACTATAACGGCGGCTTGACCGGTTATGCGCGCATTAAGCGTTATTCCTTGGGAGACTTATTTATGCATGTAGGTACAGAGTATGAATATCGCTCAAGACTCAGTGCTGATTACGACTACATAACGGGTGAGTATACAGAGTATCGTGTGAATGGTACCGGAGTTAACTTCGGTTTTGGCCCCGGGTTTCACGTGACACAAAAGGGATTCAGCTTTGATATCTACGCCGGTTATGGCGGCTATTGGATTGATGAATCCAGCAGTGATTCGCGTGCGCAGTTGAACGATCGTTTTCTGATGACGTTCTCGGGCGGTATTGCTATTTACCTGGATCTGTAAAGAACTATTCGGTCATCAAGCTGTCCACGAAAGTGCTGATGGCCTTTGTATGACGGGTATATTCTTCACCTGTTCCCGGGCCATAAAAACCGGTAAAAATTTTACGAATCTTACCCTGGCGATCGATAAAGATGGTCGTAGGGAAGGAGTGTACTTCATCCAAAAAGTTGAAGGTGCTGAGGGCTGCGGTTTTACTCGCTTGTCCGCCGTAGTAGAACGGATATGATAATCCGAGTTGGGTAAATTGTTTTTGAACGCGAGCACATGCGGCAATCGTATCATCTCCTCTTTCGAAAGCCACGGGAATAATGCGCAAACCCCTCGTTGTATGTTCGTCAAACAGCGTTTTCAGAAAACGACTTTCATCCGTGCAATTGGGACACCAAGAACCCATAATCTGCACAATGCTTACGTGGTTTTTCCAGGTTGTGGAATCGAAGCGAATCATTTGGCCCGAGCTATTATGAACGGTGAATTCGGGTTGTCGCCCCTCACGCAGTGATGTAATGGAATCAGGATCACGCAAGGTGTTTATAGCGCTTTTATGCGCTGACCACGGTTCTTTCCAATGCTTCCCGCTCAGAAAAACTCCGCCGATAATGCTATCGCCAACCAGTCTTCCTGTCAGATAGAAAAGATGTGTTCCGTCGAAAGCGGAAAGCCACAGTGAATCACCGTTAAGCTCTCCCTGCAGGTAACGATAATCGCCCGTTTCAGTGAGTACGGTGCCCGTAACACACGTGCCATGTTGCTGCAAAACAGCTACCCCTTTACTTGACGATGTTGTGTCTTCCGGTGAGAACACGACATCATAATTCAATTCCTCTACGCTACTCTCACAGCTTGCCGATGTCCCTATGGTTGCCGTAAATGGAATGCTATAATCTTTGCGTGAATGATCGGTCCATTCTCCCATAAGACTATCCTTGCGCCATGTGCCTTTGATGGACGAGTCAAATAGTGGAAGTTTGACGAAAAACGAGTCGTTCCGCAAAATCACTGAGTCGAGTTGAATCACTTCGCCGGCGTTGATAATCTGCCAACCCGCGGAACCGCTAATGCTCAAACGTGTGGGGATATTTCCATTATCTGTTTGGAACACCAGCGTGTAATAACCCGATTGAGGCGAAGGTTTTTTTGTCGAGCACGCGACAACTAAACAGCATGCAAAGAAGAAGAGTAGGAAACGCACAGCCAAGGTTTATTAAATAAACCTCGAATCTAAGTGTCTACTGTTTACACGTAGTACTTTCGTATCATATTTATTTCACGTTGAAGCATCAGAAATCGAAACCGGGAATCGTGTTTGGAACGCCAGAACAGCAGGTGTTCTTTAAGGAGCTCCGCTCGCGTGTCGACGATTATTTCGAATCCACTGGAAAAAGCAAATTTGCCAATGCAACGATGGTGGTCAAGACTATTGTTCTGGTGAGTGGCTATTTAGGCTGTATTGCGATGCAGCTCGTTTTTATCCCTGCACCTTTGCTGAGTATCGCATTGTTTGCGTTGACGGGTATTTTCCTTGCGGGTATTGGTATGAGCGTTATGCATGATGCCAATCATGGCGCTTATTCGGCCAATGAAAAAGTGAATCGCTGGGTGGGCTATAGCTTGAACTTGCTTGGTGGAACGGTTATGAACTGGAAGATGCAGCATAATGTATTGCATCATACGTATACGAATATTGCGGGATTGGACGAGGACATCGATACCAAGTTGGCCTTGAAACTTTCTCCTCACGGACCCACTAAGAAAGTCCATCGCTATCAATGGATTTATGCCTTTTTCCTCTACATGATTTTAACGTTGTATTGGGGCTTGCTGAAGGATCTGGTGCAATTTTTTCACTACAAGAAAGCCGGATTGAATAAGCAGACAAAAGCACAGAATGCTGTTTGGCTGTTTAAAACTACCCTGGTAAAAACGTTCTACTTCGCGGCATTTATTGGGTTACCCATTTACTTGGGAATGCCGGTTTGGCAGGCTATTGTTGGGTTTTTGGTGATGCAAGCGGTGAGCGGATGGATTCTGTCTGTCGTGTTTCAATTGGCACACGTGGTGCCTGATGCTTACTTCCCACAACCGGATGAAAAGGGATTTATTCCGTATTCATGGGCAGAACATCAACTGCGAACAACAATGAATTTTTCTACGCAAAACAAATGGTTGTCGTGGTATGTGGGGGGATTAAATTTTCAGATCGAGCATCACCTCTTCACCAAAATTTGCCACGTGCATTACCCGGCGATTGCGGAAATTGTGAAAAAGACCGCGTCAGAATTCGGTGTGCCTTATTACGAGAAATCCACCTTTGGCGAAGCGTTGCGAGAGCACATTGCGTTTTTGAGAATGCAAGGCGTGCCGAAGCTCAGTGAGATTGGCGGCTAGTCTTATTCCGGCTTGATGCGATTCGGTTTATAAACCAAATGCTCCCCACGTCCTTTCTTGAAGATGTTGCGACCAGGTGCTTTGCCTTTGCGCAATTCCTTTTGTGCCTCTTCGGGTAGTTGTGAAATTTCCTTGCAGGCATCGGAGCAACAGTTGTTCATCTTCTCCTTGCATGATGGACATTGAATGAACAGAATGTGACAAGCGAGGTTAGCGCAATTGGTGTGATGATCGAAAGGTTCACCGCACTGATGACACTGCGCAATTACGTCGTCGGAAATGCGCTCTGCCAGGCGCTCGTCGAACACAAAGTTGACGCCCAGAAATCGGTTTTCCAATCCGTCCGCCTGGATATCGCGCGCGTATTTTATGATACCACCTTCAAGTTGATGCACATTCGGAAAGCCTTTGTGTTTGAGGTAGGCTGAGGCTTTCTCGCAACGTATACCACCTGTGCAATACATCACGATGTTTTTTTCTTCTTTGCCCTTGAGCATGTCTTCCACCATTTCGATTTCCTCACGAAACGTATCGGCATCAGGGAGTATCGCGTTTTTGAAATGGCCCACTTCGCTTTCGTAGTGGTTGCGCATGTCGATGAGAATGGTGTCGGGATTTGCGGTCAATACGTTGAACGCTTGTGCGGAGAGGTGCACGCCGGTATTGGAAGGGTTGAAGCTTGGGTCTTCAATGCCGTCGGCCACAATCTTGCCTCGCAGTTTGATGATGAGTTTGTAGAATGATTTGCTGTCGTCTTCAACCGCCGTGTTTAATCGCACACCATTGAGAAACGTAATGTTGAATAGGTTGTCACGAAATGCCTCGAAGCGGTTGGCCGGCACGCTGATTTGCGCGTTGATACCTTCGGCTGCGATATATGTTCGGCCTAAAACGCCTAGCGATTCCCACTGTAAAAACAGGAAGTCGCGGAAGAATTGCGGGTTGGCAATGGGGTGGTATTTGTAGAACGAAACCGTAATTCTCGGTTCGTTGCTCTGGACGATGCGTTCTTTGAGTACGCGCCGGTCGACGGTGTTGTGTAGTTTTTTCATCGGTACAATTGCATGTTATACGTCTGAGGAAGGCGGGCGCAAAGATAGGGAATTCCAGTGTCGGGGAGTCCCTCGTGGGCGCCCTTTTCCGCATAAAGGGAGGCACCCACCCATTAGAATGGGCGCCCACGAGGGGCGCCCCGACACCGGAATTTGGATTGGGATCTTCCCCTTATCCATCACGCCTCACCCCTGATCCCTTATCCCTATTTTTGCGCTGTTAAAACACGATTATCATGTCAAGCAAAGCCCCCAAACCCGTTGGTCTGTACCCACACACGCGTCGCGTTGGAAATCTCTTGTTCTTATCGGGCGTTGGTCCACGCATTGCGGGCAGCGATGCCACGGATAGCGGCGTCCCGGGCCTCACGTTGGATAAGTTTGGCAATTACCTCACGTTCGACTTTGAAGCACAATGCCGCAACGTGTTCGATAACGTGCGTGTGATTCTGGAAGAGAACGGCAGCAAATGGGAAAACCTCGTGGATGTGACTGTGTTTCTGGTTAACATGAAACGCGATTTTCACACCTACAACAAGCTCTACGCAGAATACTTCAAAGATGCGCAGCCGTGTCGCACCACCGTCGAGATTAATGCCCTCCCATCACCGATTGCCATCGAGCTGAAGTGCATCGCAACAATTGAAGACTAATCACGTTTGGCATAGGCCTTGAATGCGCCTATGTCATGAAGAAGATTCTTGTTCTTGTTG
>CANHYZ010000061.1 GCA_947464885.1 Flavobacteriales bacterium | reverse complement strand
GAAATCCGCATCAAGCGTATTTCGAAGTTCGATGCATTCAAGGCGGATGATCTCATCAAGAAGCTCGAAGGCGACATCAAGAATGTCCAGCACAAGCTCGACCAGTTGGTGGATACCTGCGTTGACTACTTCAAGGAGTTGAAGCGTAAATACGGCAAGGACAAAGACCGCAAGACCGAACTCAAGCAGTTCGATGTGGTGGAAGCCGCGAAAGTGGCCATTGCCAATGCGAAGCTGTACGTGAACTACGCGGAAGGCTTCATTGGCACAGGACTCAAGCGCGATGAAGGTGAATTCGTGAGCGATTGCTCCGACATCGACGACATTATTATATTCCGTCGCGACGGCAAGATGTTGGTAAAGCGCGTGGAGTCGAAGGCCTTCGTGGGCAAAGACATCATCCATGCTGCGGTGTGGAAGAAGGATGACAAGCGCACGACCTACAACATGATTTATGCTGATGGTAAGAAGGGCGGCGCTATGATGAAGCGCTTTGCTGTGACGGCCATCACGCGCGATAAAGAATACGACCTCACCAAGGGCACTGCCGGTAGCGAAGTGTTGCACTTCACGGCCAACCCGAATGGTGAAGCTGAAGTGGTGACCATCCACCTGCGTGCGTTGGAGCGCTTGAAGAAACTCAAGTACGACATCGACTTTGCGGAGCTCG
Organism: Flavobacteriales bacterium; assembly: GCA_947464885.1. Classification (GTDB taxonomy): domain Bacteria; phylum Bacteroidota; class Bacteroidia; order Flavobacteriales_D; family Sanyastnellaceae; genus JAIBBG01. The sequence continues at coordinate 8,304 of CANHYZ010000061.1, read as the reverse complement.
CTATCAAGGGCCGTGATGCCGGCGGAAACGTGGCGTCGAAGTACCCCGTGAAGAAAGTGGAGCTGAAGCAAGCCGGTATTTCAACCCTTGGTGCACGTAAGATTTGGTTGGATGAAAGCGTGATGCGTCTCAATGAAGAAGGCCACGGCCGCTTCATGGGCGAGTTCAACGCAGAAGATAAGATTCTATGTGTGCTGGGTTCGGGCGTCTACAAGCTGATCAGTCCGGACCTTGCCACGCACTTCGACGAGAACATCGTCATCCTCGAGAAATGGATTACCGAAAAGCCGCTCACGGCGGTGTATTACGACGGCGAAAAGGACCAGTGGTTTGTGAAGCGCTTCTTGATTGAAGCGTCGAAAGGCCCGGTAACCTTCATCTCTGAACACCCGAAGTCGAAGCTTGGCATTGCCTCGCTCTTGCATCACCCGGTGGTGTATGTGCGCTTCGACAAGCGCAACAAGCTTGCGAAGAACAAGATGGACGAGAGCATCGACTTGCGTGAGTTCATCGCTGTTAAAGGACTGAAGGCCATCGGTAATCGCCTCACTGCATATCCTGTGCTCAACATCGAATTGCTCGATGCTGATCCACAGCGCGAGATTGAAGCCGAGAACATGTTGAACGAACTCATTGCAGCGCGTCAGCCCGAGAAAGTGGAGATAGACCGCGATGAAGAACTGTTCGACTTGGAAGAGACGATCCGTCAAAATCCGGATGACATCGATTTCGAAATTGAAGGCTTAGAAGAGGAAATGGCGCGTTTCAAAGAGCAGCGCAAAACAGGAGCAATACCTGATCCACCGAAGCCGGAGCGGAAGCCGAAGTCGGACCCGCCGGGAGAGCAGGCAAGCCTTTTTTAAAAGGACGAGGTACGATGTACGAGGGACACCCTACACCAAAAGCCACGGGCAGGGACGCATTGCAATGCGTCCCTCTTCACGAAGGGCCAGCTATTCATGAGACACAGCACTGCCGCGATGCATCGCCATGATGCACGGACGCATTGCAATGCGTCCCTCTTCACGAAGGGCCAGCTATTCATGAGACACAGCACTGCCGCGATGCATCGCCATGATGTACGGACGCATTGCAATTGTTATCTCATTTGTCACTTGTCACTAGTCATTCATCACTAGTCATTCGTCACTAGTCACTAGTCATTCGTCATTAGTCACTAATTAAGGGCTTACCAGGTTCACCGACAACTGCACATACCACGTGCCCTTAAACTCATTCTCCTGTGCGTAGGGTTGATCACCAAAGAAGCCGCGGAAGAATTCCTTGTCGGATGGAGCGAAGTTGTCCACGTTGAAGCTGTAGCCATAGCGATAGCCGGCTTGCAGCGACATCCAAATGAACTGATACATCGATGTTTCCCAAACAGCGCGGAAACGGAGTTCTCCTCTGCGCAGCTCATAGCCAAGCGGATTATTGACATCACCGCGCAGCACACGGTAGGAGTTTCCTTCAAGTTCATAGCCGAACATGAGTATGTTACGAGCAGAGAGGGTCTTGCGCACATGGGCACGCGCAGGAGCGAGCATTTCAACTCCCCACTTTCGATTGGGTGCTGTCCAGTTCAACAGCATCACCGGGATGTAATTCAATTCTCCCACACGATAGGTGCGTGCTAGTCCAAAGCCAATCATCTTGCGGTCACTTTTCTTTTTACCGTAAATCACGGCAGCGCTGTATCGCGTGTATTCCAGCGGCGTGAAGTTGTCGAGGTAATAGTCACCATTCAAATCAGCCGAACCTTGTGCAATGATGAATTTCTCTTCGCCAAGCGGTTTGAAAAGGGTAGTGTGAATACCTGTTGTGGTAAGTCCATTGCTACGCAGCGTCGCATCCAGCGGGTTAACGGCAGTTTCGCCCTCACCGCTATAGGCGGTGCGCGCATAATTGAATCCCAACTGCCAAACCACATTCGTTTTAGATATCACCGGAATGTTGGCACCCAGGCGCAGACCACCGGCACCGGAGAAGTTCCCCAGTCCTGATTGCCACGTGCTATCGCTAGCCTTGCCGTAATCAATGCCAAAAGATCCCTGGTAATCATAGCCGAGCGAGATAAGTTTGGCGGGACTCAAATCAAACACTTTCGGTGTGCAAAAGCGCTTGGCGCCCGCATCGGCGAAGTCCAGATTCTCATACATCGAGAAATCTTCCTCTTCAGTTGCCGTGCTGTCGGTTTGTGCATAGGTCCAAGCCGGTATGACCAGCAGGAGCAGGAGAGAGCTTAGTTTACGCATGATAGGGTAGGAGGCTTATTTTTTAACTTCCAAACGCTTCCAAACGTCGGTGCGTCCGAGCGCTTCAACACCGATGTAGCCTCGGATGTCGAGCGTGTTGTTGTCGCTCATTTTAATGATGCACTTATACGTGCTTCCGTTTTCCGGATCGTAAATCGTACCGCTGTCCCATTGGTCTTTACCCAAGAATTTAAAGTCTTTCAACATGCGATAGCCCTTGAGCGGCACAGTGCGCAAGCTCGCGTCTGGGTTGTTTTTGTCGACTTTCGGTTGGCCGGTATTCGGATCATTAGGCTCACGCAGCCACACAATCTTGCCATAGTATTTCTCACCGATTTTTTCAATCTTCACGCGGGCTTTGCCATTGCTGGGTTCCCAAACGCCGAGCAAGCGGTCGGCTTCTGCATTCTGTGATAGGCCAAGTGTTGCAGTCAGAAAAAAACTGCAGATAAAGAGTAGTGCTTTCATCGTTTATTTTTTGTAGGTGATTTCGAATTCAAAATTGCCTGTATAGGTCAGGCTCTCATCGCGGTCGCCTTCCAGGTCGGCATCCAAAATGATGATGAGTTCTTTTTGTTTGAAGTTGTCCGTGAGTTCGGCTTCGGCAGATGGCGTCAATTCAACGGGAGACGTGTTTTGGGGCACCGGGTTCAATACACCGGCTTTCTGCATTTTCGCATCAGCGGAGGTGAACTGCAACACGAAGTTACGCACGCCGTTGAACGCTGCACTGTCGGCCGTGGTTACGGAAGCCTTGGTGAGCTTTACGGATTGAATATGCTCGGGCAGGAGTCCGGCTTCGATCGTACTGAGATCAATGCTATGCGTGGCTTGCATGGTATTGGGACCATCGAAGAGGGGGCCCTCAACGGTGACATCGATGTTGTCGATGGTGTATTTTTTCGTGATGCCTTCGGAGCAGGATGACAGGATAGTCAGAGCCAGCGCAAACAGCAGGATGTTCTTCATGGTGATTAGTGGTCTTTTGTTTCGGTGCTAATGTAGGTTTTTTCGGTTCAACAAGGAGTATAGTGCGAAAGATTGGGCAATAGACTATTGATGCTGAACCTTCAACTTTCAACCTTCAACACCTGCGCCTTTCCGCCTCCATTAAACACTTTCGGTATACTTCTTATAGTTGTTGAGGATGGCCTGCCATCCGTCGCGCTGCAGCTCCACCGCGTTTTGGTTTTCGGCTTCGAATGTTATCATAACTTCTGTAGAGCTACCCTTATCGTGCATCACAAGGTTTACGGGTCTTCCATCGGCCATCGTATAGGCGAAACTTTTGCCCGGTTCCAAGCTATCGTATATCGCTTCCAAATCGAAACCAAAACTTCCGTCTTTCGCTTCCATGCGCACGCGATAGGTTCCACCCGCTTTCAACTCGTTGAAGGCAGCCGGACAATGCCAATCATCCGAAGCAAAATTCCACTTCGTGATTTGCTCCGGCAGCGTATAGCATTCCCACGCCTTGGCGGCATCCACCATCACCGTCGCCTGAATCGTAATCATTACATTCTCCATATTCTCTGTATTCTCATAGTATATATCTAATCCCTCATCCGTCATCCGTCATCCCTCATCTGTCATCCGTCATCCGTCATCATCACTCCCCACTCCCTATTCCTTCACCACCCGTTTTGCCCGACCATCAACCATCAACACATACACTCCCTCCGGCAACGATCTCAAATCAATTCGTGCATTCGTGTCGGATAATCTCCCCGAAAGAACTAGGCTACCCGTTCCATCGAAAATGCTGTAGACTTTACCGTTCGTTGATTCGTGATACGACAGTTGAATTTCGCCTGCAGTCGGATTAGGGAATACACTGAATGAATCTGCTTGCTCATGTTCAACGGCTAAGCCAGGTGAGTTAAAGGTGAGCAGGCAAGTGTTGCCTTCCGGGAAGACGTCGTCCACATCTCCGTAGAAGAACTCCACGGTGATGGGGAAACAGATGTCATCGCTCAACTCTGTGACCTGGTAGCCTTGAGTTGTCTGTCCTAATTGACCGAAAAAGGTTAAAATGCCGGTTGAAATGGTATCACCAAAGCAATCCTGAACCGTCATGACTTGGGGGTAGTTGATCTGATCGAAAGGATCCCCGTCCATCTGAATTTGAATGTTCGAGAACCCCGGATTTAGCGAGTCTGGTTCAATGCCCGTAATGGTAAATAACTCACATAGGTTGGTGCCGTCGAAAGTGAGTATGCAGGTGTCGGTTTCAAAGTTGTCGTTACCATAGACAAACTCGATGCTCAGCGGCAGGCAAGCATCATTCTGCAAAAGACTCACGGGGTAGCCTTGTGTTGAGCCGCCCATCTGTCCAAAAAACCATAACCCGCCTGTGGCTACGGTATCTCCTGTGCAGTCTGTAACGGAGGCTATGACAGGATAATTGATGAAATCCGAAATTCCACCCACCATTTGAATGTTGATGAGCGTGCTATTGGTGTCGAAGGTGTCGGGCTCCAGGCTTGTAACGGTGAACCAATCACAATTGATGGTTTGGGCCGTTGCTGTGAAAGCGCATGAAAGGATGCCACAGGCAAGGAGGGTGAAGTGTAGTGTTTTCATGGAGCCAATTAAGTTGACCATGCGAAATTAAGAATGAAGCTTGGCTTGAAGCGGTGATGTCGGAATTTCAATTACTCAACAGCTGTTTGCTACTGCCAAAGCATTCATTTGGTCGAATGTTGTTTTGAATTTAATGGTCCTATTGGGAAAATGTCGTAAACGTTTTACCGTCATACCGACTTAGTCCAAACCATTTTGTGCCAAACCACACATTGCCGTCCTTGTCTTTCAATTAGCTCATGACGGCATTATTGACAAGCCCGTTGCTTTCCGTATAGCGTGTGCAAGTTGCGCCATCGTAGTACCAAACACCGCTATCAAATGTTGTGATCCAAAAACCACTCGTGTCATCTTGCAGGATAGCTGTTGCCCCGCTGATATCTAAACCCTCATTTCTTCCGATAGTCGTAAATGTTATACCATCGTAAGTGCAAATGCCATGATCTCTTGTCGCAAACCAGATATTCCCCTTATGGTCTTCCGTCATCGAGAAAATCATATCGTCACTTCCATCTTGCACAAATGTGTCTGCGGAGCATGGAACTCCCCCTGTGGAAAATCCCTTGTTAGCGGTTCGTACTTTTCGGTCCACGCAGGTTTCAAGTGTCAAGTTTGCTGTCATTTTAAAATTATTGATTCAAAAACTCACGAATGATTTTCAAATAGAGTTCGGGTTGCTCAACTGAAATAGCATGTCCGGCATCCGGAACAATTATCAACTGGTGATTGGGAAAGAGTTCTAAGTACTCATTAACAAATCCCCATGGTTGATTGTCACATTGTCCTTTCATAATCAGAACAGGAATTTTCAATCCTCTTAATCTTTGCCTTGGGTCTATAACTTCATTGAAGCTCCTCGCTGTCATTACCTGGGCATAAAAACCTCCGCCACCTTCCGCTTTCAATGCTTTGGAAATATCACACACGGTAGCCTTGTTCTGCTCATGGTTAAGAGAAGTCTGAAAGTCATCCGCCTCTTTATCAGATGCAAGCTTATGGCCGAATGATTTTGCCCAAAAGCTAACTACTTCGCTTCTGATGTTTGCTGATTTGTCAATTGCCTCCATGTTTGAGTAGGGAGGTTTCCTCAGGTTTAAACTGTCAGGTGGATTTGCGCTCTTTAATTCTTCACGCATCGGTAGAATAGATCCTGGTCCGGTAAAAACAACGCTCTCAACTTTCTCAGGATTGTCGGCAATGAATAAGGCAGCAAGACTTGCACCCCAGGACTGCCCAATCAGAATCACTTGTGTTGTGCCTATTTTCTGTATGATTTCTTCTAGATCGATTTTGTGTCGGTCTGCAGTGTAGTCCTTGATATTTGGCAATCGATCTGACAGACCACTGCCAATTTGGTCGTATAGATAAATATCAAAGCCATCCTCTGAAAGCGGTGCGAACATTTCAATATTTCTATCGGAAATAAACCCTCCCGGTCCTCCCTGCAAGTAAATAATTGGAAAAGGTTTCTTTGGGCCTTTGGCAGGTACTAGCGTATAGGCAATCGTCGAACCCGTTTGTAATTCCCAATATTGTGTGCCATTTCGTTTATGCATTTGGGGAACATCATAGCTTCTAGGCATAAAAACTGCAAGCATAAAGGCAACTAAGGTTAACAGCAAGGCATATTTTATCAATTGGAAGAAGTTCTTTTTCATTAGTTGTCAAAGTTAGCTTCTTGCTGTCGCTTAGATGTTAGCAATGTCGCCAAGAATGACGGATAACGGTTTGATGCATTGGCGTGCTCGACATAAAACCGCCGAGGTTTATGCCAAAGAACCATAATCAACCATAACCGATTTTCGATAGAACCAACGATTTATCGCCTTGCGCTATGCATGTGTTAGCGGTTGGTATTCTTTGACGAGTACTTCGGTTGGAATACCCAGAACCTCAGGTAGCTGCGGAATCATCTCTAGCGTGAGCTTTCGCTTGCGATTGAGATTTTCGCTAACACGACGCTTCAGACCAATCACTTCTGCCAGATCCTTCTGCTTATAGCCAAGTTGTTTCATACGGAATTTAATGGCCTCGATGGGGTCGGTTAGGGCAATGGCGTATTTCTCTTTCTCATAGCTACCAATGCTTTTCGTCTGTAAACTAGACGAGCTCAGTACAGAGAAAAGTTATTGATTTAGGTCAGTTTTTAGAATGATCGAATAGCACGTACGAAGTAAGTCGATGATTTAAATCCATTTCCACCAGCATCACCGGGTCCGAACCTGAAAGGATACGCAAAATTATATGAGTATTCGCTACTACTCCAGTAATCAGAAAGTCCGGTTCCAAATAGTTCCGCACCTTGAATAGTTGAAAGAACTTTATTTACAATAAATCTATTATGCCACAGCAAACTCAATTCATCAACAGAAGGTAAATACCAATCGCTTTGTCCACCGGCGATCAAATCTAAACACAGTTTGGCGGCACTATTGGTATGGCCTTCTTGAGATACAATAGCATTGCTATTACTTAAACCATCCCAAGTGCTTTGGGCTGATGAGCCAATTAATGTAATGTTATTGTTGCTCCAGGCCTGAGCTGTGCTTACGTGAGTTAAATCGACAATTAGACCATGCTCAACATTATTTAAGTCTTTCCACAAGTAATAAATAACGCCTCCGCCAAATTCTTCACCAATGTAATGTGTGAAACCGCCTACTCCTGATGGTCCTTGTGGACCTGTTGCACCCTGGGGGCCTTGTGGACCCGTTTCACCCTCGGGTCCTTGCGGACCGGCAGGACCCTGAGGACCTGGCGAAGAACTTCCGGAGTTTGCTGCATAGAGTGCATAAGGCACACTTAACAATTGGCTAGTTCCCACAATACTATAGCTTGTTCCACCGGTGGGATCTGTTTCTGTTTCTACAAAATAAGGTCCGATTGCCCAATCAATTGTCGAGAAATTGCCGGATACAACTGTACCGCCTCCAATCTCAATACTTACCAAACCATTGGCATTGGTGGTTGACGTTTGCGTTTCTACATAAACCGCAGTTCCATTTGGTGAATCTTGTAAAATACTAATACGCATGCCAACGGCTGAGTTTATGACCAAAGCGTTTGAATTATTGCGGATAACCGCCTGGTAGCTCATTTTGTTTGGTGCTTGAGCACTTGCCTGCTGAGGCAGGAACACACTTGCAGAGATTAAAATTGCTGCACATAGTGTAATTATTTGTTTCATGATTTTTATTTTTTAATGATTCACTACTTCAACTTGCTAATGCAAAGTAAGAACTAAACAATTCTACTTTGCCAAATGATGTATTATCAACGAATCAACAGCGATGAATGCTAGGTCATCGCCATTGTTGAGTTAAACCAGCAAAAACTGCCGATACCGCTCGTTAAGCGCCATGTTCAAACATACCCAAATTCTTGATAGGACCACCAACTGCCGGGCTGGCGCTAAGCATATGTTATGGGAGGTGACATGTGGCGGCGATTGCAAAAGGGGAGCCGT
>CANHYZ010000060.1 GCA_947464885.1 Flavobacteriales bacterium | reverse complement strand
TTGCTTTTGCTAACGGTGCTGCTGCTGTCAATATCAGCGACGTAGATGCGGTTGGTCGTTACGCCGATGAAATTGGTGCCGACGTCGTTCTGGCGCTGAATGATGCCGGGGTTTTACCGGCCGCTTATGCTAACAAAAAACGCGGACTCAAGTGCTATGACCCCGAAGAAGTGAAGTACTTCACCGACAAAGGCTATATGCGTCAGCGCTGGAAGGAGCATGGTGTAGCGCAACCTGCGTTTGAAATTTGCACCACAGCAGAGGAGATCGAAGATGCCATTCGAATGATTGGTTTTCCATGCATCGTGAAGCCCTGCATGATGTGGGGCAGCAGAGGGGTGAGTAAGGTGAACAATGCCGGAGATATTCCCTTTGCGACGCAATTTGCCATGGAAAATGCTAAGGGAGCGCGATATATAGTTGAGGAGTTTATGCAAGGGGTAGAGGTCAGCATTGAAGGATTATTCAAGGATGGCCAAGCTTACATACTTGCCAAAGCGGATAAAGAATTACAACAGCACGATAATTATCGTGTCACGGTTCAAATAAATTACGAAGCAGATTTACCGCCGGCCGTGCTTGCGGAAATTGATGCACTTGTTGCGCACGCCGGAAAAGCCATGGGGTTTGAAGCGGGAGCGCTGCACGCCGAGTGTATGGTTACTCCTGAAGGTGTGAAGATGATTGAGATGGCCGGACGACCCGGCGGCGGCCATATTTTCGGTGCTATTGTAGAGGCCGTATCGGGAGTGAGCATGCCGCAGGCATTGACCCAAATTTTGTTGGGCGAAGACTTCGATCCTTCTGCAAAATTTAGTCGGGGCGCATGCTACAAGTTTTTCAATGCGCCGGCAGGTGTTTTTGAATCAATTGATCAACTTGAAGAGGCGAAGGCCATGGAGGGTGTAATTGATTTGGGCTTTACCATGGCTGCGGGCACGGAAGTGAGAACGATGGATCACGGAGCGAATAGACCCGGTTTTATAGTGTCAGAAGGATTAACCCGCGCTGAAGCAATAAGCCGTGCTGAAGCTGCTTTCGCGGCGCTTAAATTTTATATGCAATGATTATAGATGCGAATGTTCACATCACAGCTCATGGTGGTTGGTTCAATACGCCACATGACGCCTCATTGACGCGACTGCGCGCTTGCATTGAAGAAGCCGGCATTGACGCTGCTATTGCCGTGCCGCTGCCCGGAACAATTGGCAACTCGGAACAACAACAATTGATTTCAGGCGAGAAGCGAATTATACACGCCTGCACCTTTAACCCGGCAGCACATTCGACTGTTGAAGAAGCGGTAAGAGCCTATCAACTCGAGTTTGGCGATGGTCATAAGCGTTTTGTGAAATTTCACAACCGCTTTGGAAAGTATCATCCCAACGACGAGCGCTTCTTTGCTGTAATGAAAGCCAACGACCAACTTGAAGTACCCATGGTCGTGGGCGTTTGTGGATTAATACACGATCGCCATACAGCGGAGGCCGTAGATCCGACCACCTATTTTTTCAACCTGGCGCAATCACTCACGCGTACAACATTACTGATCATGCATGGCGGAGGGACACGCATCCTGCAGATGGCAGAGTTCTGCCGCGATCTGCATCATGTGTATTTTGATTTGAGCATGACACTTTCCAAATACAAGCAAACATCCGTCGCAGGCGACATCCGCTGGCTTTGTCATCATTACGATCGTCGCATGATTTGGGCAAGTGATTTCCCGGAGGTTTCTATCCGACAGGCACTCATCGATTTCGATGAAGTGGTTGGACCAATCGCACAAGAAAAACGCGATAATATTTTGGGCGGTAACATTGTGAAGTTGTTGGATATTGCATTGTCTTAACCGCCTTTGAAACCATGAAACTCATTTCATTCGTCATACCGTGTTACAATGAAGCTGAAGGGCTCCATCTGCTGATCGAACGCCTCGATGCGTTTGTTGGTAGACTGCGATCGAAAGTATATGTTGAAGTAATTCTGGTTGACGACCATTCTAACGATGGTTCGCCTGCTTTGATGCATCGGTTGTGTAATGAACGTGATTACTTGAAGTTCATTCGACTCTCGCGCAACTCAGGAAGTCACGTCGCCATCATTGCCGGAATGAAGTATTGCAAAGGTGACGCTGCCGTTTTTCTGGCAGCCGACCTCCAGGATCCCCCGGAACTAGTGGAGGAGATGATTGTAAAGTGGGAAGAAGGCTATGATGTGACGTGGGCAGTGCGAGCAGAGCGACTCGGTGTTTCGCGCACGTCGGTGTTTTTCTCTAATATGTTTTACCGACTGTTGAACAGCATGACCGATATCCATTTTCCGAAGAAGGGTGCTGATTACGCCCTGATGGATCGAAAGGTGGTGGATGGGCTTGTGCAGTCGGCAGGCAGTAAGCCAAGCTTGGGTGCATTGATCTCTTGGCTGGGCTTCAAGCAAACCGAAATACCCTATGTGAAGGAGGAGCGGAAGTTTGGTCGGTCCAAGTGGACACTTTCAAAGAAGCTCAATGCTTTTGCGGACGCCTTTGTGGGTTTTTCTTATCTGCCGATGCGATTCATGTCGCTGGTTGGATTCGTAGCCGCATGTGGCGGTTTTCTGTATGCGTTATTTGTTGTGGTCATGCGATTCATGGTCGGACATCCCATCGAAGGCTGGGCATCGCTCATGGTGGTAACATTAATAATCGGTGGCTTACAAATGTTGATGCTGGGCGTGCTAGGTGAGTATCTTTGGCGCAACCTGGAAGAATCGCGTAAGCGGCCACTTTTCCTTATCGAAGACCAAAAAGGAATAGAATCGTGAATTTTATACCCGTAGTAATTTACAGCATCGTCTACGCCGCATTGAATGTGTCGGGTGCTGCGTTGATTAAAACCGAATTGAAATCAACCCAGCTTAATGGGATGTCGGAATATTTCTTCTTTCTTTTCCGTTGGCGCGTCATGAGCGGATTCGCAGTGGTGTTCATCTCCGCTTTGGTGCTGATTAAGGCACTGAGCATCGCTAAGATTTCGTTGGTGAATCCAGTGGCCACCGGGGTGAATTTCATGTTCACCTTAGCGGTCGGCTATTTCTTGTTCAACGAGCGCATCACTCTGGCCCATTATGTGGGCCTCATTCTCATCCTTACAGGGATCTTGATTATCAGTGTTGCTGAACGCTAGTCGGCTTTTGAAGTTTTCTAAGGAGTAAATGGATTAGGATCGCACAGGTAACAACCATGAAAGGGTATGATGTTGCAAGAAATCTCTGCTCAATGAATCCTAAAAAGCTCTGAGCGAAAATCAGTGAGAATGGGATAAGCAACCAAAGTAGTTGTTGAAATTTCCGGGTGAATAAACAGTAAATAAAACCGGATAGACTCATAGCACTAATAACCCAAAGAAAAAGCAGACTCCAACCTTTAACGATTTTCTGAAGTATGCTCATGCTGTTAAAGGCAGGAAATGGGAGGTCGTCTATTTTCCGAGGAAATAAGAATTTAACCAAAAAACCAATTTTATCGGTTACCAAGAAGCGAAATTTATGCTCAGACTTGTAGGAGTTGCTGTAGCGTTGGGACTTGTTAATGATCGAGTTTTCGGCTCTATGGTATTCCGCAGATTCTGGATTCAACTGTAAAAGCGCTTGGTATTCATTTTTAAGCGAGATTAGAGAGTCAGCATTAAAAGCAGAGGTGAAATCAGATTCATTGTAGGGCATTATCAATTTTTGCTGCTGGTCTGGTTGTACAAACCAGTATGCAGCGTCGCCTACAGTCCATGGCTGAAAATCTTTTCCTGTAGCTATGATAAACTTTCGAATAGAGGAGTAAGCAGGAGTTAATTGCGTCATACACTCTTCCACTGGAGCAACAAGAAAAATTGTTCGATGATAAACGAGTTGATTCCGCGCCGTCCAAGCTGATAATGCAATCACAATCGGCAAGGAAAACCATACGGCATGAACTAGAAATCTTCGCCAATGATATTGCAATAGTGAAAGCAGAATGATGAGGTAAACAGGGATAAGTAGAATGACGACTTGTCGCAGAAAAATGGACCAGATTAGAAAAAGTCCTGACCAAATCAGTGTGCTTTTTCTTTTCGTGTCAGCAAATTGTACGAGAAAGAAAGATGAAACAATCAGTGAAGAGATACCAAAACTGTCTGATAGTAAATACATGCTGCGGATAGCGATGAAACTACTAAGGCAAAGCATAGTTGTAGTTATGACCAGGACGCGCCGCGATGGAAAGAAACGCACAGCTAACAAGCATAGCAATAACGATGTAATAGCGTCGGCAATGATTTGAAGAACGACTATGAATTGAATAGATAGATGGGAATCGAATAGCAGTCGTAAAGGAAGATAAATAGGCAGCAGCCCGGGCATACGACAAATACTGGTATAGTGACCGCTCTCATACAAAGCCTCCAATGGGCTGAAATACATGGGTGTGTCTTTTGCAGAGAAGGCGAAACCTATTGTGCAGGTTTGATCGAATACATTGTCAAGGTTAAGAGAGAAAATTCCAAACCACATGGCTTTTGCCAAAAGAAGACAGATGAATGTTCTTAAGATAGCCTTGGAAGTAGGTTTGTATAATGCGCCCTTGAACATCATGTACTATGAAAACAGAAGACTTCGTAACATTTGAATCACCGCTGTTATATCTTCACTCGACATGGGAACAAATAGCGGAATGATGATGCTCCTGTCACAAGCATCTTCTGTTTGGGGTAGGGACAAACCTTTGCAATAGTCTTTGTAAGCTGTTTCTCGATGAGATGTCATCACTCCTCTGCGGGAGGCAACGCCGTTATCGAGCAATGCTTGCATAAGTTCATTTCGCGATAATGGTGCTTCAGGCTTGATGTAAATACTAAATGATTGCCAATTGGTGAAATAGCCACTCTCCTCTTTTGGTAATCGGATACATGCGATATCGGCCAATTCCGTGAGATAACGCTTCGCGATTGTTCTGCGTTCCTCCACAATCCAATCAAGCTTCTCAAGTTGTTTGATGCCCACTGCAGCTTGGATATCAGTCATTCGATAGTTGTAGGCAACCTCCAAATGATCTTCAAAAATAATTTTGGTGGCTCCATGACGTGCGCCTGCATTCACACTCATACCGTGTTGACGAAGCAGCTTCATGCGCTCGGAGAAGGCTTCATTGTTGGTTGTAACCATGCCGCCATCGCCGGTGCTAATGACTTTTCTTGGGTGAAAGGAGAAACACACCAAATCGGAGTGAGAGCCGATTTTTTTGCCTTTGTAAGACGAACCTGCTGCGCAGGCCGCGTCCTCAATCAACACCAAATTGTGCTTGTCGCACAATGCTCGAAAGGCGTCAATATCTGCAGGCATCCCGATTTGATGCACAAGCAAAATGGCTTTGGTCTTTGAGGTTATGCGTTGTTCGGCATCAGCCACGTCTAGGTTATACGTTTCAGGATGGACTTCGGCAAATACCGGTTTGGCTCCAACATACATGATGCTGTTGGCCGTAGCGATGTAGCTCATGCTCGGGCAAATCACCTCATCGCCTGAGCCGATTCCTGCGACAATCATGGCCAAATGCAGCCCGGTGGTGCAATTGCTTACCGCCACGGCATGCTTGGCTCCTGTGTAAGCGGCAAACTTTTCTTCGAATTCCTGCACACGCGGACCTTGCGTGATCCAACCGCTCATGATCACATCATAGGCGGCTTGTGCATCTTCTTGATTGAGGTAAGGTTTAGCAATAGGTATCATGCTGCTTATCGTCCTATGCCGATATAGCGCATACCGGCGTCTTCAATTGTGTTTGAATTAAGTTGGTTTCGGCCATCGATAATGACCTTCACACCCGATGCCGCCAGTCGCTTGAAGTCAAGGCTAGCGTATTCCTTGTGCATAGTTACCAAAAACAGCACTTCAGCACCCGAAGCATACACATCGGCGCAGGCTGTGAAGCCTTTGCGGACAAGTTCCTCTGCCGAGAATTCCGTGTCGTGAAGTTGCACGCGGAATCCATGGCTCTGCAGCGCTTCGTTCAATAAATAACTTGTGCTGAACGTATCTTCTTTGATGTTAGGCCTGAAGCTTAAGCCCAGGATTAAGGCGTTTTTCTCGTGCACATGAGGATTAGCAAGTGATACAGCATGTTCTGCCATACCATCATTGATCACCCGACTGCGCGAAGCGAGATCAAAATCAAGCCCCGCTTCTTTGAAATTATTGATCAGGAAATAGGGGTAAACCGGGGTACAGTGACCGCCGACACCAATTCCCGGTTGAAGCAAAAAGGCTTCACCATCGGTGTTAATGAGCGGAATCAAATTCGCAAAATCGACATCGATCTTTTGAGCAAACGCAGCTAGCTGGTTGGATAGAGCGATGTTGACATCACGATAGGCCATGCCTGCGAGTTTTACCATCTCGGCTGCTTCGATGCTATCCACCAGGTGAATCAGTTTTTCATCAAAGAACCACGTGTAAATTTCAAGGGCCTTCGCAGTGGCTTCAGTCGAAACACCGCCAATGACCTTCGGGGTGCGCAAGAGCTGATCGAGCATGGTGCCGCTCTTGATACGCTCAGGGCTATGAACGAGCAAGAAGTCTTTGCCGTGTTGCTTGCCTTGTGACTCGATGGCGGGCACAACGGTATTTCTTCCATAGCCGACCGGGATCGAAGTTTCAATCACGATCAATACGTTGTCGTGGAAGTGCGGAGCTAGTTGTTTGAAGCAGTCGAGGAAAGGTTCATCCATGATGCGCTTCTGCTTATCCACGAGCAAAGGGATGGCCACAATCACCGCTGCACTGTCGTTCACGGCAGCAAAATCATGCGTAATCGTGAGCGCACCATCCTTGTAATACTGATTGAGCGCAGCGGCCAATCCGGGTTCCGAGCTGGAATAAGCGCCGGAATCGAATACCTGTTTTAATTCGGGGTTAATATCAACGGCAACGACATGAATACCATTTTGCAGCATGTTAGCAACGATGGCCTGACCAATTTTCCCGAAACCGACGACACTAATTTTTTTCATAATGTTCTTTATACCATTTTAACGTGTTGAAAACGCCTTGCGCCAAATTCACTTTGGGTTGCCAATTGTACATGTCGCGCAGTTTGTTCACTTTCGGATAGCGCACACGAATTTCCGTGAAATCCATTGGCACAAAATCGATTTGGGATGCACATGCTTTGCCTTCAAGCGTTGATGAAGCACGAATCACTTCTTCTCCCAAGCTTACCGTTGACGCAATTGCCCAAGGATTACCAACGTTGAAGCATTCCGGACCTGCGTGGGGCTTGTTGAAGATGACCATCAGTGCTTCAATGAAATCGGTGATATAACACCACGAGCGAATAGCCATGCCGCTGCCTTCTATGCGCAAATCTTGTTGCTCAAGCACGTTCTTGCAGAAGTTGGCAATAGCTCCTTCACCGATTTGACGAGGTCCGTAGATATTAAACGGACGGATGACCGTGCTGGTCCAGTCGTATTCTTCACTGTATCGGAAGATCAGTTGTTCGCCGCCAATCTTGCTGCCCGCATAGCACCAACGTTTGTCTTGGGGTGGACCGATACGTTGATACGATTCTTCGTCGACTTCCACTGCATCAGTTCCAAAGGTTTCGCTGGTGCTCATGTCGAAGATGCGTTTTATGCCCAATTCAACCATGCACTCCAGCACGTTGTAGGTGCCGATAAGATTTACCTTGAGTGTCTTTGCGGGAAAATTGTAGTAATTGCTTACTCCGGCGATGGCCGCCATGTGAAAGACCATTTCACTCCCGGACATGGCTGATTTCAGTGCATCTTTGTCGAGGATGTCGCCTTGTGTAAATGTTACTTTCGGATGATCAAGGATATCGGAATACTTAATGGCATTGCGATGGAGATTATCGAAAATATGGACGTCATGACCTTCTTGGATGAGGCGCTCTGTGAGGTGTGAACCGATGAAGCCTGCCCCGCCCGTTACGAATACTTTCATAGGGTGTGTTTTGGCCCTGCGAATGTAACCATAAAAGCCTCTAAACAGCTATGACGCACGTGAAACTACCAATGCTACCTTTTCAGCAATCCCTTCTCCAGTACCTCATACATTTCCTGCACAAAATGAAATTTCAATCCCTTGAGGTAGCGCTCGTTGATTTCATCAATGTCTTTTCGATTGCGCTCAGAGAGAATAATTTCCTTGATGCCGGCGCGCTTGGCTGCGAGGATTTTTTCTTTGATTCCACCCACAGGAAGCACTTTTCCGCGCAGCGTGATTTCCCCGGTCATGGCGAGGTATTTCTTCACGCGGCGACCCGTAAAGGCCGATGCCAGCGCCGTGAGAATGGTAATGCCCGCTGAAGGTCCGTCTTTCGGAACAGCTCCCTGCGGAACGTGGATGTGGACATTTTTCGCGTCGAAAATTTCGTCGTCTAATTCCAGAAGGTCAGCATGTGCCTTCAGATATTCCAGTGCAATAACAGCACTTTCTTTCATCACGTCGCCGAGGTTGCCGGTCAGCGTGAGCTTGCCTTTACCGCGCGTCAATGATGTTTCGATGAAGAGAATATCGCCGCCGGTGGGTGTCCATGCCAGGCCGGTCACAACGCCCGGTGTATCGTTGTCGGAATACTTGTCTTTTTCGTACGATGGGCCGAGCACTTTCAACACTTC
Organism: Flavobacteriales bacterium; assembly: GCA_947464885.1. Lineage (GTDB taxonomy): Bacteria > Bacteroidota > Bacteroidia > Flavobacteriales_D > Sanyastnellaceae > JAIBBG01. The sequence goes on along the minus strand of CANHYZ010000060.1, from coordinate 342 downwards.
CTCCGTGCTCAGATCAATGGTGAATTTTTCTTCCATCGCGATTTGCTTCGCACGATTGCGCACCAGTTTACCAATGCGTTTTTCGAGCGAACGAACACCGCTTTCGTTGGTGTATTCTTCGATGAGTTTAGTAATCACAGCATCGCTGAAGCGAATCTGGCTTTGAGTAATTCCGTTTTCACGCAGCTGCTTGGGAACCAAGTGTCGCTTGGCGATTTCCAGTTTTTCCTCAACAGTGTATCCTGTCACTTCGATAATCTCCAGACGGTCGCGCAAGGCAGGTTGAATCGTACTCAGTGAATTACTCGTTGCGATAAACATGACTTTGGAAAGGTCGTAATC
>CANHYZ010000059.1 GCA_947464885.1 Flavobacteriales bacterium | reverse complement strand
CTTATCGGGTAAGAATCGATCGGTGATGTAGCGCTGCGAAAGTTCAACTGCAGCGATGATTGCATCGTCCTTGATTTGGACCTTGTGGTGATTCTCGTACTTGTCCTTCAAACCACGCAGAATGGAAATGGCAGCGTCGCGATCCGGCTCCTCAATCATCACCTTCTGGAATCGTCGCTCCAGCGCCTTATCTTTTTCAAAATACTTCTGATACTCATTGAGTGTTGTTGCGCCAATAGCTCGTAACTCGCCGCGCGCCAGTGCCGGCTTAAGAATGTTGGCAGCATCCATCGCTCCCTCTCCTCCACCTGCACCGACCAACGTGTGAATCTCATCAATGAAGAGGATGATTTCACCATCGCTCTTTTGCACTTCGTTCACGACCGATTTCAGGCGCTCTTCAAACTCACCCTTGTACTTGGCACCCGCAATAAGCGAAGCCATGTCAAGTGAAAAGACTTGCTTCGACTTCAAATTTTCGGGAACGTCACCGTTGATGATACGATGAGCAATCCCCTCCGCAATCGCTGTTTTACCTGTTCCCGGTTCACCGATAATGATGGGGTTATTCTTGGTGCGACGCGATAATATTTGCATCACGCGACGAATCTCTTCATCGCGCCCAATGACGGGGTCGAGCTTACCGTCGCGGGCCAACTTGTTCAGATTCTTCGCATACTTCTCCAGCGAGTTGTAGGTCTCTTCCTGCGAAGCTGAAGTCACGCGTTGACCCTTTCTTAAATCGACTAAGGCCTTTTTAATATCCTTTACGGTAACTCCTGCATCCCGCAGCATTTGAGAGGTTTTATCATTCCCCTCCACAATGGCCATGAACAGATGTTCGATGGATACGAATTCGTCGTTGAATTCCTTGAGGTAATTCTGCGCACGATTGATGGCAACATTGGCCTCCGAAGAAAGCGACATCGACCCGCCTGACACCTTTGGATAGGTGGTCACCATTTTATCGAGCGTTTGCTGAACAATGCTGACGTTAACGTTCATTTTTTTCAGCAGAAAGGGCGTCACCGAATCATCGGCTATGAAGATGCCCTTCAAAAGGTGAGCATTCTCTATGGTTTGATGACCATGCTCCAGAGCAACTTGTTGTGCCTTTTGGATGGCCTCTTGAGTTTTTAAAGTGAATTTTGAGAAATCCATGTTTTTCAAATTTGGTGAGCGGTTTACAACTCCAAGACCAAGTGCAAATTGCGGAAAAATTGGCCGAGCAATGAGGAATTATCTGACGAAATGTAGGTCTAAGTTGTAATATCGCGACCGAATGTCAGCCTGATATACTTCATTCCCGATTAACGCATGCGCATCTTTCTCCTTGGCTATATGGGTAGTGGAAAATCAACTATCGGTGATGCGCTTGCTGCGCGTTTGCAGCTTCCGTTTATCGACCTCGACAAGCGCATTGAAGCACACGAAGGGCGCTCCGTATCTGAAATTTTCGAGCGCAATGGCGAGAGTTATTTTCGTAGTATCGAGTCGGCAGTTCTGGAAGAACTTACCCGCACAGAAGCCTCCGCTGTTATAGCCACCGGTGGCGGCACGCCGTGTTTCAATAGCAACCTTGACATGATGCATGTCAATGGTGTTACGGTATATCTGAAATGTAGTATCGAAACGTTAATGCAACGCTTGCAGGGAACAGCAGAAACTCGCCCCCTCTTGCAATCGGCCGGGTTCTCTCCGGAAAATCATTTAAAGGCGCGTGAATCGTTCTATCAGCAAGCACAGCACGTGATTGCCAATGATGGCGAAATCAACGCGGCAGTGGATGCCATCATGCGCATCCTGACCACGCCTGAAACTAGTGCTTAACGACAACGCGGTGAACGCTTCGGCCTGCAGATAAAATATAGACGCCATCTTCCAAGGCGTTTGTATCGAGTACATATTGCTTCCCTGACATCACTCCTTGATGACAAAGTCGACCACTGAGATCGAAGAGTCGCACGTCGCATTGCTGCTGGTGGATATTACTTTCCAACATGATTCTGTCGTTGGCCGGTGTCGGATAGGATGTCCACTGCGTCTGCGCATCCACTTCATCCACAGCAACACTTCCAATGATAACGAGATCGGAAACCAAGACTCCTGGACATCTTCCTTCCATCACTTCTACCACACCTACGAAACCGAATCCTTGCTCCTCCCATACGATGGTGGCATTGGCTGTACCCTGACCGGCGATGATGGTTCCGCCATCGACAATCCACAGATAAACGCTTCCTGGTGTTGAAGGATATGAATACGTGTGTACCGTAAATGGATCCACCACTACATCACCGCTGATATCCAACGGCAGTGTGTTATAGGTATAGGTTGAGTAGCCGGGCCATATCGATTCCAAGAATGCCCCTTCACAGAGGAGCGGCCACGCAACATCCGTGATATCGCTGCCTTGTGCATCCAAGAAGATTGTGCACGTCAGTGTTTCGGTAACCAAACCCACATTGAGATAAGCTTCCAGTGGAATTCCGTTTTGATCGACGTCCGATGTGCAACTCAACGTCTCGGTCATCATCGCTGATTTCAACGCTTGTGCGCGATGCGATTTTTTTGGAACTGATGATGTTTCCACTGCATCAATGGCAGCCCAAGCGGCAGATGATTCTTGGTTGAGCATTAATCCTGAGCGCCATCCTGCCCTTGAAAAACTCAAGGTGAATACGGCAGCCAGGACAAGGAGTGTGCGAGCAATTTTCTTCATGATTTCAAAAGTAGTTTGGGTTTAAACTTATGTCATGACAAATGTTTGAATTACATCAAGGATGCTTTGTTAATGAGTCACACACCACAGCATTGGTTGGCAGTTCGCCTCCCAGACGCTGCATGAGACGCAAGGCTCCTTGGTCGTTAGGATGCTTCTTCAAGACGCCCTCCAGTAATTCAATCGCTGCAGTTGTTTCCCCGGCATCAGCCAGTACGATCGCCTGGTATGTGGGCAATCGATTCAGAACGATATCGAAGGGGAAAGCATCCAGCATCTTGCGATCAACCGGCGAGGTTTGTTTCAGCACGAGTGGATTGCGCATGGCCTTTCCGAGGCAATGCTGACTGCGGCTCCAGGCAAGTGAAGTAATGAGTAAGATGGCAGTTAGTGCCAGCGCCGTTTTAAATCCGATTGCTTGTTGTGTCGGTTTTGGATTCGACGTACAGATGATTAGAACCATCAGAGCGCTGAGTGTTTCGCCTCGTTCGGTAGGAAAAGCAAAAACATACATGGGTAGGAATACGACCACATGGCGCAGCGATGGTTTAAGCCCAACAATCCACCACAGCAAAAAGATGACGGTGAATATGACTCCGGTTTCGAACGTCATCTTGAGCAGGTCGGAATGTGGGTGTCGGACCATGAGTTCGCATTTACCCAACGCTGCGTTGATATAGCCTTCGGCGAGAAACTTCCATGAGCCTGTGCCATTGCCAAGGCTGTTTGCATGGTCTGTTGTCCACTGCCACATGATGAGTCGTTCGGAGGAACTCTCGGCGCGCGTCAGGTTGTAGCTCAGGTCAAGATTCTTGACAAGATCCGGCAACGCGTCGAAGCGATGCTTTTGATTGGGTGTGCGCAAAAAAGAGAAGGTCAGCTGCATGGCAACGAGCATAACGCAGCCGACCGCAATAAGCCACTTGAACCAACGGAATTGACTGAAGTTTCTGACAAACTCAATCACGATAAACAGCGCAACTCCGATAAGCGCCGTGCGCACTTGATACACGAGAACGACTGCGGTGGTGACCACGAGCAGCAGCCAGCGCAACCGCTTTGACCCGAGCAGTGCGAATGCGGCGACACTCCACAAGGTGTATGATTCGATAGCGATGTTGCGGTGAGCGAAGAGGGGCTTAATGGCGTAGGTGGATTCGTGAGAATAACCTTGCGTGATGGCATTTTGAATCAGCAGGGCGATTAAAAGCAGCGAGTAAATGCACCACAGAACGGGCACGACAGTTTGTGTGACACGCTGATTTCGCAATGTAGCTGTCGGCTGCAGGGACAGCAGCAGGAGAAAGGACATCAGAAGCAGGATATCTTCATTGTAGCATTCTTTTCCCAGGAAGAATTGAACTGCCGTGATGACTAAATAAGCAGTCGATATCCAAAGGAACCTGGCCGACACCACGAGCATGCGAGATGACACACCCACAACAACAAGCGCGATGAGGGCGGGCCATGCGGTTGTCCAATGGGCATCCAGCGCCGAACCGAAACGCAACAGCGGAAGGCTGCACAGGGCGGTGAACCAGGCGGCAACCGCAACCTGCTGAGCGACTCCGACGTTTGATGTCTTTGAGGCTTGGGGCATGACGCAAAGGTAGCTGCTATGTGTCGGGATGACGTGCGATGGAGTTAAGCTAACATATCACAGACTGCTCATCCAATAATGAAATTGGTTTTCTAACAGGTCGTTTTCGTATGGATTAATGAATTGAAAAGAAAGCTCCCTCTCCTTCGGTTCTCATTGGAAAACTTCATACGTTCATTCATTTACGCTTGGGTCCATTTCGAGAGAAAGTGATACCATCCTAATTCCATAAAAACTCAATTTAACGGATCAAGAGGATATGGCCGTTGACCTCTCTGCTTTCACAATTACCATAAATAATTATACGGTAGGCATAGACACCGTTTTCAGAGCTCAAATTCGCATTATCCACAGAACCGTTCCATTTAGGTGTTTCCGGTGAAGAGCGGAAAACGATATCACCCCATCGATTATAGATGATCATATCATACGAGGTGATGCTACTTCCATCGGGAAAGAAACCTTCATTTAAGCCATTTTGATCCGGTGTAAATGAATTGGGAATAAACACGCGTAATTCAGGATTAACGATAATCGGGGTCGTTACTGCATCCACGCATTGATTGATATCAGTTACAGATAAGCTCGCCTGATATACACCCGGTTCCTTATACAAGTGATTAACGTCCTTACCTGATTCTAGACTGCCATCATCAAAAGACCAAATCCACTTAACAACTTGACCCTCCGAATTATCATAAAAACCGATTTCCGTTTCGCCGGAGCAATAGGGCGGAGCACTTAAAGAAAAATCAGCAACCGGTCCTGGAACATTGGACACAGTTAAAGACTCCTGCAGAACACAGCCATTAGCATCAATAAGTCGTACTGTGTATGCACCACTGATTAGGCAACAACTCATTTCATCCACGGGTTCGCCATTCAATGAAGCCGCCAAATTTCCTGCCCCACCACTTGGGCTCAACTGTATACTACCAACTTCCCTTAAGCAGGTATCCGGCAAAATCAGGGCTTGGATGGAAAGTGAATCTGATTCAGTTAGATTGAACGAAAAATACGTCACGCAACTATTCAAATCCGTCACGGCAAGTGTGTACTCACCTGCTGAAAGATTGGACATCGCAGCAGAGGCGTTACCATTTGACCAACTATAATTATAGGGCATTACCCCGCCGTCGATAACCGCCTCTAGCGATCCATCTGAACTATTCGGACAGGACACTCCGAATCCATTGTAATCAGAAATAGTGTAATTACTCAATCGAATACTATCGGGCTGATTCAATTCCAACTGAACGGAAACCGTATCACAATTGTGGCTATCGGTTGCGAATACGTTTACCAAACCAGCATGCAAGGCACTTGCCGTTGGGACGGTTGATCCGTTCGACCACCAATAGGTATAAGGAGCCACCGCACCGCTAGCCTGCGCAGCAGCTAAGCCATCGTTAGCACCAAAACAACTGACCTGATAACCATTATAGTTCGAGGTAATTTGAGCTGTCAATGCTATAGGCTCAGGATCTTCAATCACAACTTCGTCATGCACTGAGCATCCATTTGCATCCATTACGATCACAGAATAACTCCCCGACGTTAGGGTATCTGCGGAAACATCCTGCGACGAACCATCCTCCCATTCATAGTGATAAGGCAGCACGCCTCCCGAAGGAATAGCAATACATTGACCATCGGCAGCTCCGGGACACGAAACATCTGATCCGCCATAATTACTGAGCACATCCGTTACGAGAGAAAGCAATGGCGGTTGAGTAATGACTGCCGTCAATTGCTCTGTGCATCCATTAAGATCTATAAGCTCAAAATTTAGATTACTTTGAGACAGTCCGGTTATCGTGGCACCAAGCAGATAGGGCTGATTATTCCACAAAATAGAATAGGGCATTACACCTCCGGAGGCATTAAAAACAGCCTGTCCATCAGACGCACCGAAACAACTCACTTCGTATCCATTGTAATTCGACACCAATGTTATTTGGCCTTGCAAAGCATCGGGTTGGTTCAAATTCACCTGATCGGTTGCCTCACAATTGTTATCATCGATAACCGTGCACGAATAAGTACCTGCACTCAGGCCGGAAACCGTTGTCGCAACGGAACCGGCGGACCAACTGTAACTATAAGGTGCCACTCCACCTGCTGCAATGACATCCGCCTCGCCATCACTCAGATTGAAACAGCTTACATGGTATCCATTATAATCAGAAATTACCGAGGCATCAGTGGTGAGAAGCGGTGGCTCGTTTAACTCAATGGCCAACGTGTCGGCACAAGTTTCTGTATCGGTTACTATTAAGACATACTCCCCTGCAGTCAATTGGTCTATCGACGATTGGTTCGGATAAGGGCCCAACCATTGCCAGTGGTAGGAACTGCCTGGGGGCAGATAACCTCCCGAAGCGGTGACCTCTATAGCACCGTCATCAGCTCCAAAACAGGACACTTCAAAACCATTGTAATCGGATACACTTAATACCGCTGCTGTAGTTTCATATACATGAATATTCGTTGTAAAAACATTATCATTCGCACCACAGGTAGAGTAAAGCACTACTTCGTACAAACCCGGCGTATCGAAAGAATAGGTTAGTGTATCCAATTCGCCGCTGAAAGTTTGCCCTTCAATTTCCCAGTTCTGAAAGCACGTCAAACCAACAGAAGTCGTGTTAATGAAGTTTACTTGTTCATTAACGCAAACAATGGTATCCGATGGATTATAAATCGGCTCCGTATAACATGACTGGCACAAATAGGTGTCATTTGGTGTGTAGTCATTAATGACAGGATTCAAATCATATGCGGAAATAACATAATCAGATAGTCCACCTGCATCACTGACTGCCACATTGAAGTTTGTATGCATAATCGGAGGAGTATGAACCTGACAAGTCACTAATCCAAGACTATCCGTTTTAATAAAAATCGGATCCATAGAATCGCCGGATACACCAAAAAAGGAAGAGTTGGAAAAAGCCGACATGGTAAAACCATTGTCTAGATTGTAACTTACACCGATTCCACGGTCGCGATAATTTCCTCCATACGTTCTTGCCCAAATTAAATTACCGTCAAAGTCCACATTCAAAAGCAACACATCACGCTCGCCCATGTCCTGGGAGAGTGTATCCGGATTTGAGCTAGCACTTACGGGGAATGAATTCGTGTTACCCACAATAGCATAACCGTGCGGATGAAGCGTAATATCGCGGGATTGATCTGATCCGCCACCACCGAAAGATTCAGACCAAATAACACTACCATCCATTGTTGAGACCTTCATCAAAAGGATATCCTCACCCCCACTTCCAACATAGGTGGGAGAGGTAACAACCATTGCACTGCCGTTATCGACCAACAAACCTTTACATGAAAAATTTGTATGGTCGCTATCACTGTACCCGCTGCCTCCGTATGTTTTACCGAAAATAAAATTACCATTAGCTGATATTCGCCCCACACCCATGTCTTTACCGAAGATTTCATAGGTCGAAGTGAATATGAAATCGCCATTCGGCAACTCATCGATGTAATAACCCATTGAACCCATACCATCAATCCGTTTGGACCAGATTACATCACCGGCAGAGGTTGTTCGCATAGCGTACAAGCTTCCGGTTACATGAGCAAGACAAATAAAATCACCATTGGCGGTTTCATCAGCGTAAAAAACCCACTGCGTGCCGGAATATGCTTTCGACCAAAGCACATCGCCTGCATCGTTCATGCGAATCAAAGCCCCAATTCCTGCATAATGGCATGCCACGATGTATCCACCATCGGCAGTTTGTTTGATTGACTTCCCTCCCTCACCATCACCATTGCCAATCAACTTATACCAAAGATTATTTCCACAGGCGTCAACTCGATAGACGTAAACATCGCAGCTGCCTGCGCTGCCATTGTCCTGGTGCTGACCTGTTGCTATAAAGCCTCCATCGGCGGTAGCCTCCAATTGCAAGCCTCCTTGCATTCCCGATAGATTAAACTTCCTGAAGAAAGTATTGTCTTGAGCGCTTGAACCTACACTCACACATAGCCAAAGAGCCGTGAAAATGCAAAGACGTATCATTTTTCAGTTTTTTCAAGGGTAAAAAAAGAAGGGAGAAATCCTACTTCACTAGCTATTCTATAAACCTTAACCGAATCCAGCGATGACGTCATAGGCACGTCGAAATGGATTATGAGTTTATCATCTTTATGCATATCCTCTGCCCCGGCCTTAGTTAACTCGTTCATGAATACCGGGGTGAGAAATGGGCACATGAATGCCTTTTCCTTTGAGGTAAGCTTGTACGAAGTGGTCTGAGCCATCATGACGCTGCTTACTGAACAAAAAACACAGCAAGAGAGCATAGCCCTATTGAAAGGGAAGAATTTATTCATCATTGTCAGGTAAGATAATTTGAACCGCAGTGAAGGTAAGTTCATTTGTCTTTTGTTTTATGAAATACACTAAATCAAACGTTCTAACGGAGAATAGATAATTGAGTTACATAAAATGAATGAACAAAGCACGAGACTTCCACTTTTTACAAATTATTGTTGCATTTGATGGCCATTTTTGTCACTTTTAAACACATATTATTGATAGCCAAATCATTATTTATCGCCACATTTGCCATTATGAAAATGGAGTCAAAGCAGAGAGAGGCGTTCAGTAAAGTGGTGATGGCCCTGCTAGATGCGAAGAATCTGTCGCAACGTCAGGTTGCTCTTGAGTTGGATACTTCCCCCTCCAACTTCAATCAGCGTATCCTGGCAGGCAGTATGCG
>CANHYZ010000058.1 GCA_947464885.1 Flavobacteriales bacterium | reverse complement strand
GCACCCGCTCACCCGCGCTCAAATCCTGAGTAACTACGTCACGCAATACCACAAAATCTATAACGCAGACATTAAGATCAAGGGTCGTCGCGAGTTCAATGCGGCCGGCGATATCACCTTTGTCGATGAGCAGAAAAAAGAGCAGGTCATTCACATGGAAGACATCCATGTCGACACCTCCTATCAAACGGTCGGTTACGGTAAAATCACCGAGGAGGCCAAGTTCTTCCTTTCTCCTGCCTTTGAATATTATGGCGACTTTGAACTGCATGCGAACACCAAGTTCCTCACCTTCGATGGCGGCGTGCGCGTGCTGCACAACTGTGAACTCATGGAAGCGACCTTCTTCAAGTTCCGTTCGGAAATCAATCCGGATGAAATCTACATCCCGGTCGATTCTTCCCTGCGCGATATGACCATGACCAAGCTCGGCGTGGGCGTAATGATTACTGGCGACTCTCCTTTGGACGTTTATCCGGCGTTCCTCAGCGATATCCGCGAGAAGGATGACCGTTCAATCATTCAGGCGGAAGGCTTTTTGGCGCATGACAAAACGTCGGGTCGCTATGTGATTGGTCCGAAAGAGAAAATCAAGCAACCGAAACTCGCCGGTAACCTCATTGCCTTAAACACGAGTAACTGCGAATTGAATGGCGATGGCAAGCTCGACTTCAACGTCGACTATGGTGTGATGCAATTCGGCAACGTCGGCGACGTGTATTACCGCACCACCGAAGACGCCATCAGCACCAGCGGTGTGGCGCGCATCAATTTCCCGATTGATGAGGGTTCGTTGAAATACGTTTACGAGCAGATTGAGAAATGGCCGAATCTGCAACCGGTCGACATCACCCGCACCAAGTATGAAAAGAGTTTGATTGAATTCCTCGGCACCGAGAAATCGGATAAGCTGATTTCGGAATTGGGACTGAGCGGTCAGATGAAGAAGATACCTGACGAATTGCTGAGCACCTTCTACCTCGCCGACGTGAAGTTCAAGTGGAATGCGATTGATGAGACTTTCCAAAGTCAAGGGCAGCTCGGTATAGCCAGCATCGACAAGAAGCAACTCTTCAAATATGTGAAGGGCAAGGTGGAAATCGAGAAAAAACGCGGCGCTGATGTCTTCCGCATGTACATCGAATTGGATCCGGGCACCTGGTACTACTTCGAATACAAGCTGGGCATCATGAACATCCTCAGCAGCGACAAGGAATTCGGTGCGAAGATGAGTGAGATCAAAGACGACAAGCGTCGCTTCGATGAAGGACGTAACAAGTACGCTTACCTCTTCATCTCCAACAAGAAGAAGCGCGACGACTTTGTAGCGCGCTTCAGTGACTTATGATTACCGCTCAATAATCAATCGCTGGAAAACGCCATCAACAACCACAGCATAAACGCCTGCGTTCAACTCAGCACAATTGAATTTCCATTGATCGGTCGTTACCACGGCGTCTAAAACGCTTTTGCCGTGGATGTCGTAGATCATAATTCGATGGGCTCCACTTCGCGGAAAATCAAGTTGAACATGTTGGTCCGCAGGATTTGGAAAAATGGACAGCGACGCTGCGAAGAGTGCCTCGCCCGTATGCGACAACCCGTCGCACGCATTTCCTGTTAGAAAGCTATCGGCCAAATCAAAAATCTCCTTTTCCACAGCATAGAAGGCAGATCCCGTAAGGGTTGAATAGCCGTCACCACATCCATTGGTGATGAAGACCAAACCCAGGTTGCGCTGTGGATCGATGTATGCATCACTGACTAGTCCATAAGCCTCGCCCGGATGGCCAATCATCAAATCACTTCCCGACAATACAATGTCCTGGTTCAACGTATTCGTCAATCGGTGCATGCCAAGTCCCCAACTACGAAAGAGTCCGTAATAATTATTGCCATTACTGCCGTCAAACGTCCATTCAAGGCCGAGCATATCATCGACTGCAGAGGGTGAGAGCATTATTGTCCCATCAACGGTACCATTATTCAGAAATACACGAAAGATCTTGGCCAAATCAATTGCAGATATCCGCAAGCCTCCTTGTGGTGCAAAACGCAGAGCGTTGGTTCCCGGCGTGTAGTTGGCGAGATAAGACTCATTCGGCAAACCATTTTGAAAGTCATCAGCTTGGATGACCCATTGACCGTTTTGCTTGCGGTAAAGCGCTGCCAATTGCTCGAGGTCATCGAGATCGGCAATTCGAAAGGAAGCGTCAATCCCTAGCGGATCCAGAATATGATTCTTGCAGTAAGCATCGAAGCGCTCAGTGCTTACAGCCTCAATGACAGTCCCCAAGATACCGAAATTCAGATTGGAGTAATTGAAATAGCTTCCTGGTGACGTGCCGTTGAACAGAACGTCGGAATAGGCGGAGCCGGTGGTTGATACAAGTTCCTCCAGCGATGGCACAATATCAGAAGCATAGGTTTGACTCAAGAAACTATCATAATTACCGCCATCAATAATGGTGGAAGTATGACTCAGTAGCATGCGAGGCGTGATTGGTGTATTCGGATAATTCGGATTACGCACGGAATATCCCAACCAAATGGAAATATCGTCATCCAATGAGCACAATCCGTCATCAACCAATTGCATGAATGCCATGGCTGTAATCGTTTTTGAAATACTGGCAATACGGAACTTGGTTTGATCGGTCACGGAAAGTCCTGCTTCGAAATGCGCGCTACCAAAGGGCTGCGAAAGGAGCAGACTATCATCACAAAACAGCACAACGGCTCCACCCGCAAGGTCATATTCATCTTGAATATCACCCAGTGCTATGCCAAAATCTTGCGCCCCAACCGCGAAAGGCATGCAACAGATTAAACCAATACAGAGGATTTTTCTTTTGAAATGCATAATCAAATATCGACGAAGAATAATCTCCGTCGCACCTACCTCCTAATACTTTATCCCTCATACCTAACCCCTCACCCCTCACCCCTTTTTTCCTACTTCGTAAATACCTTACAATCTGCCCTCCCTTCTTTGCGCAAAACAAAGAACAATGGCTATCCTAAATCTCTCTCTCATGTACGCGCCACGGGTGGTGCCTGCATACAACGCATCTCAACAACTCATGGACATGCTCATCCTGCACAACTTTACGGAACTACCGATGATGGGCGGACGCAGCATGCACCATCCGGAGCACTATGTTGCCGGTTGTAATTACTACTTCCGCAAACGCGGTCAGTGCACGATTAACTTTTTGAAGGACGGCCGTGTGCACGTGCTCAATGGCCCCATCGCGATGTGGAACCTGCACGATCATCTCAGTCACCACGAGCTTGCCGTGCTGATGGCCTTCGCCTCGCTGAGTGAAGAGCACCAGGAATGCATGCGCAACTACATGGGGTCGCGCTGCAAGTTCTATGGCGAGGTGCTTGAATCATTGCCCGGATTCAATGTTGATTGGAAAGAGGCGTTTGTGATTGCGTTGAGTGAGCTCGCCATTGCCGCGTAATCGCTCCCGTGTGATTGCAAGACCACAAGCGTTTTTTTCGTATGTCACTAAAGGATTTAAAGCAAAAAACCTTAACATTGTGAGGTAATTCGAATCCAAAACATTGACCATGAAGAAAACGATACTTTTCGCCCTTGCCTTGGCTTACGGTGTAGCAGCGAATGCCACCGATGTGAAGCTGATTGTGCAGAAAATTGACAACGGCGGTGCCGTTACCGGACAAACTTATCGCGTATATGCGAAGTTACCTTCAAGCGACTACAGCCTGCAGGTGGTATACGGTGACAGCGACAATCCGATGAGCATTAGGTCATCTGCGCCTTTTTTCCAGAGCCCTATTGCAGGTCACAGTGCTGCCGGCATTTCCTCGGTTGCCGAGCAAGCCGATGCCTCCGTGCGCTTCGACTCGTGGATTACGTTGGGCTATGCCAACAACGAAAGCAACAGCATGTGGGATGTGGGTGTTGACTTTGCGTCCTTTGATGCAGGCGGAGAGATCCAAAGCGAAAACGGCGGTTGGTTTTTGGTGCCATCTGACGCAATGTGTCAACCCAACACGCAAGGCCTTGTGCTGATTGGGCAGTTTACTTCAACGGGTGTCATCAAGGGCATCATGAATCTGCAAGGCAAAACACCCAACGGCGAAATCTGGCAGAAGAAAAGCGTGGGCTTCATCACGACGAAATCGGAGATCTTCGGTTGTACAGATCGCAATTCAGCCAACTACAACGCACAAGCGACCTTCAACGACGGCAGCTGCAATGGGCAGTGTATACCGAAGCCTGAAGCCACTGCAACCGTTGGCGAGTGGGAAGTATTCCCCAACCCGCTTCGCAACAACGTGTTGAGCATTCAATTGAACGACCTCGAAGTAAAGCCGGGTGCTCGTTTGGAAATCCTCGACATGAACGGTAAAACAGTGGCCTCGCATACCATTGGCAAGGACACGATGATCAGCGGTAATCGCCTTTCAATCCAACAATCCCTGGCCGCAGGCACTTACCAAGTGGTCATTCTCCAAGAAAACTCGCGCGAGGTAAAAACCCTCGTGGTGCAATAACCTCGACTCCGCTCGGCTACCAAACCTCGACTAAACGGTCCTTGAGTGAAGCCGAAAGGAGCGAAGCCGAAGGGCTTAATCAACCATAAAAAAGAGCCGCTCGATAGCGGCTCTTTTTCGTGTGCGTCGGTCAGCGCACTTGAACTGTAGTTACTAACCTTAACCAACCGAAAGCGTTAATTCGAGATTGGCCTGCTCACCATGAGCCTTCAACCAATCCTGAATCTTCGACTGCATGCGCTGGAGTTCTTTGATGCGTTGTTCGCGCATTTTGATTTCCTCCATATTGCTGAGTCGACTGATTTTATCTTCATGAAACTTGACCTTCACGTCAATCATCCCGCGAATGATCGATGCTGCGTCTCCGGTGTAGAACACACCATCGGCCAATTTCACCTGTATGGATTCTGCTGTTTCGTGCATCTTATCTGTTTTTTTATTGTCCTTGTCCGAGTGAATAGGCCGCCTTACCGTCGAACGAGTAGAGGTTCTCTGTTTTGATAGCGTCGATGCCACTGCTGAACGCCTGTTGCAACAGCGCAATAACCTCTTCGTTGGAAATAGTCTTGCCTTCTTCGGGTTTGAAACGACAGCGCCAGTGATCCGTGCAGAACGTTTCTTTGAACCCTTGCGGCCATACCTTGATACCGCGGTTGGTAATCATGGAAAGCTTCACTTTATCGTTGTTCAGAGCCGCGAGTTGTTCGGCTAGTTGATCGGCTTCCTCTCCACTCCAATGCACGAATACATCCACTCCGACCAACTCCTTCTTACCGGCAGACTTACGCTTGTACTTCGGTAGATTCAATTGAGCGTCTTTCGCATATCGAACAGGCATCAATCGCAAGGGTTGCTTGCCGAGGTTAGCAATCACGGCTTGAGCGAATTCCTTCGTGCCAACTTTACGTGAGCTCACGCCTTCTTTGAAGATATCGTAGGTATGAATACCGTCTTCGATGGTGCGCAACCAGGCATTTTGAATCTTCTCGGCGACTTCGGTCTGACCGATGTGGCAGAGCATCATGATAGCACCCTGAAGCAGTCCGGAAGGATTGGCCACATCCTGACCGGCGCGACGAGGCGCAGAACCATGAATGGCTTCAAACATGGCACATTCCTCGCCGATGTTGGCCGAGCCGGCCAATCCCACCGAACCTGCGATTTGGGCAGAGATATCCGATAAGACATCACCATAGAGGTTCAGTGTAACGATGACATCGAACATCTCCGGAGTGTCAGCCATTTTCGCTGCGCCGATATCAATGATCCAGTGCTCGTTTTCGATTTCAGGATACTCGACGGCGATTTCATCAAACACCTGATGGAACAAGCCATCAGTTTGCTTCATAATGTTGTCTTTGGTGAAGCAGGTTACTTTTTTACGACCGTTAACACGGGCATATTCGAAGGCGTAACGAACGATCTTCTCACAGCCCGGGCGGCTTATCAGTTTAAGGCATTGAATGACTTCATCGGTTTGCTGGTGTTCGATACCGGCATATAAATCTTCTTCATTTTCGCGGACGATGACAATATCCATGTGCGGATGTTTGGTTGCAACAAACGGATGCAGACTCAAGCAAGGGCGCACATTTGAGTATAATCCAAGGAACTTGCGCGTGGTCACATTCAAACTCTTGTAGCCACCTCCTTGAGGCGTGGTGATGGGCGCTTTGAGAAACACCTTATTGCGACGAATCACATCCCACGATTCAGCTGCAATGCCGGAAGTATTGCCCGAGAGATAGACCTTCTCTCCTACTTCAATTTCTTCTGTTTCGATTTGAGCTCCTGCTGCAGATAGTATGCGCAGTGTAGCTTCCATGATTTCGGGTCCAATGCCGTCACCCTTGGCGATCGTTACTTTTTGTTTCATCTGTTGATTTTGGGGCAAAAATGGAATTACAGATTGACTCGTGTTATTTATATTTACATCACATATCATAAAATTTATTTATGAACTACACGCTCAATCAACTGCGCATTTTCACGCAGGTCGTGAAATCGGGCAGCATCAGTAAGGCCGCAGAATCGCTCGATTTAACGCAGCCTGCGGTATCGATTCAACTGAAGAATCTCCAGCGTCATTTCGATGTGCCGTTGACCGAGACCATTCAAAAGAAACTGTATATCACGTCATTCGGAAAAGAAATCGCGCGTGCCGCTGAGAACCTCATTGCGGAGGCCGAGCAAATCAGCCGAAAGACAAAATCACTTCAGGGAGAGCTTTCGGGACAGTTGCGCATCTCTGTTGTCTCAACAGGCAAATATGTGATTCCCTATTTTCTGTCGTCATTTCTATCGAAGCATCAAGGCGTGGAGTTGAATCTGGACGTATCGAACAAACAGGGAACACTGGTGCATCTGCGGGAAAATGAAATCGACTTTGCTTTAGTCTCGACACTGCCCAAGAGTTTAAGTGTGGAAACGGAGGACCTCCTGCGCAACGAGCTCTATTTGGTAGCCTCGAGCGAACTACCCATTCCACGATCCCGCAATCAGCATGATTTGTTGCGCAAACTGACTCTTATATTTCGAGAAGACGGATCTGCGACCAACCAAGCCATGACGACGTTTGTGGAGACCAATGACATTAAGGTCTTTCGCAAAATTCAACTCACCTCGAACGAAGCCGTTAAGCAGGCGGTGATTGCAGGCTTGGGTGTATCGATCTTACCCATGATTGGCATCCGTCAGGAACTCGCCTCCGGCCGATTGAAGATTATCCCCATGAAAGGTCTTCCCTTAAAAACCACTTGGCGCCTAGTCTGGCACCGCGACAAAAAACACACACCTGTGGCAGCGGCGTTTTTGGAACATGTGCGCGAGCACAAGGCGGAGATTGTGGGGAAATGGTTTGGGTGAGGGGGGGGGTATTCTTTGCGTGATACTTAACCAATTTCCATCCATTTTTTTTTACCATGATTTTTCGCCCCGATGGGGCTATTAACATGTCGCCCCTATGGGGCTATTTGCATGATGCCGCGATGGGGATATTTGCGGGATGCTACGATGGGGCTGTGAACATGGCGCCCCGATGGGGATATTTGCGAGATGCTGCGATGGGGCTATTAACATGTCGTCCCGATGGGGCTACAAATATGGCGACCAGCTGGGGATGGGGATATGGAGCATTGGTTGTGCAAAACCTCACCAGTAAAAAAGCCTTTCCTAACAAGCCCCAGCGGGGCAAAATCTTCATAGAACAGAAGGGTTATCCTCCAGCGAGCCCCGTAGGGGCGACACCATAATCATCAAAAATATATTCGGCTTTGAAATCGATTTGATATGCATTCAATAAGCCAACATATTCTGTTTTGAACGTTTTGATTCGATGATGATTTTCTTGATTCAAGATGTATTTCACAATCATATCTAAATTCGACGTTCCAACGGAAAATGCGCCAAACCCCGTTTGCCACTCAAATTTACCGGCAACCAATCGTTTATCATTCACCCATTTAGATGAACTGGTCTTGATATCGCGCACGAGATCCGACATATTACAACTCGGCGTAATGCTGACCAGTATGTGAATATGGTCCTCAACTCCATTCACCGCCATCATCTTTTGGCCTTTGTTGGTTACAATGCCGGTGATGTATTTATAAAGCTCTTCGCGCCAAGACTTCGCCATGAGATTTGCTCTGCCTTTAACGGCGAAAACAATGTGTATGTATAGTGTGCTATAGGTATTAGCCATATCGATCAGTTTTTGAGCGAATGTATTATCCCGCAAAAAACTCTATCTCATCACATGAATGGCATATCCCATTTCCTATGCTTTGATTTTTTTCGGCCCTTTCAAACCATTCGCGACTATGCTGATTTCTTCGTTAACTTGATAATTCTCGCACACGGGAATTTATTCGCATAAAATTCAAATAATTATTCTTTGAAAATTTCGCCCCTATGGGGCTATGAACATGACGCCCCTATGGGGCTATTAACATATCGCCCCGATGGGGCTACAAATATGGCGCCCAGCTGGGGATGGGGATATGGAGCATTGGTTGTGCAAAACCTCACCAGTAACAAAAGCCTTTCCTAACAAGCCCCAGCGGGGCAAAATCTTCCTAGAAAAGAAGGGGGATCCTCTAGCGAGCCCCGTAGGGGCGGCACAATAAAAACGCGCCTTCCGGCGCGTTTTTAGAATTTCGAAAATGGTCGACGCGCTGAAGCGCGTCCTGACCCGGATTTTATTGAAGTGAAGGGTGACCCAATGAAGGCCTTCCCTTAATAGTAGATATTCCTGCGCACCTTCGCCACGTATTTCGCCAGGCGAATTACCTGCTTCGTGTATCCGAATTCGTTGTCGTACCACACGTAAAGCACCACGCCTTTGCCGTCGGGCGACACGATGGTCGCTTGCGAGTCGAACACCGAACAACAGTCGTTACCCACGATGTCACTGCTCACCAACTCTTCGCTGATGCTGTAATAGATCTGATTCACCAAATCGCCTTCCAGCGCGCTCTTGCGAACAGTAGCGTTTACGGCGTCTAATGTTGTCTCTTTATTGAGATACACGTGGATAATCGCTAGTGATCCATTCGGGGTGGGTACACGCACGGCATTGGCTGTCAACTTAT